>JBGSIY010000739.1:0-3549 GCA_041742275.1 Pirellulaceae bacterium
TGCTGACTGGCAATTGGTCAACAACCCCGGACGGTTTATGGGAAACAGTATGGGGACTGCCGTTGTTACGGTAGACCCGACCAATGTCGTCGCGAACGGACAGTTGCAGGCCATATTTGGTGGCACCAATGCCCTGTTGACGAGGCGAGGATCGCGGACGGTATTGGTGACCACCTTGGGGTTTGGCGACATTTTAGAAATAGGTGAACAAGATCGCCCGAATTTGTTTGACGTGACGATTCGCAAACCGCGACCTTTATACGAACGAGTTATTGAGGTGGACGAGCGATTGGGAGCCGATGGAAGCGTGTTGCGACCGCTTGATCGAGAACAGGTGCGAGTCGCCTTAAGTGCGGCGATGTCGGCAGGGATCGAATCGATCGCGATTTGCTTGTTGCACGGTTACTGTAATGGGATCCACGAACAGGCCGTCGCGGACGTCGCACGGGAGCTAGGGTTTCAGGAGGTCAGTGTCTCCAATGATGTTTCGCCGCTGATCAAGCTGGAATCGCGAAGCGAAACGACGGTGTTGAATGCTTATTTGAATCCTGTAATTCGTGCTTACGCTGATCAGATTAAGGCCGCGTTATCGCCGGGAAGTCAATTGCAACTCATGACCAGCGGAGGGAGCTTGGTATCGCGGGATCGGTTTAACGGCAAAGATAGCGTATTGTCGGGGCCGGCCGGGGGTGTTGTTGGTTTTGCGCGTGTGGCGGAAGAGGCCGGTTATCGAAGAGCGATTGGTTTCGACATGGGTGGAACGAGCACCGATGTCGCTCGGTACGACGTGGTGTTAGAAAAGGAATTCGAGACGCGAAAAGCGGGGGTGCGAATTGTCGCGCCGATGCTGGCCATTGAGACCGTTGCAGCCGGTGGGGGTAGTATTTGTGATTTTGTGGGGGGCCGATTGACGGTGGGGCCCGAGAGTGCCTCATCAGATCCAGGGCCTGCCTGTTATGGCCGAGGTGGGCCGTTGGCGGTGACGGATATCAACGTGTTTCTCGGGCGAGTCAGTGAGTCTCAATTTCCGTTTCCCTTAAATCGTGAAGCTGTTGAGCGACGGTTGGACGAGTTGATCGCTCGAGTCCGTCTGGCGTGTGGCCAAGAAATGACACGCGTGCAACTGGCTCAAGGTTTGATGGAAATCGCCAATCAAAACATGGCGTCGGCGATCCGTACCGTATCGGTGGCTCGAGGCTATGACCCCAACGACTATTTACTCGTGGCCTTTGGCGGAGCGGGACCCCAGCATGCGACGGCCGTCGCCGATCGGTTGGGGATGACCGAAGTCTTGGTGCATCCCCATTCGAGTGTGTTGAGTGCCGTTGGAATTCGACTCGCCGATCGAACGTCCTTTTCGGTTCAATCCATTCTCAAGCCATGGCAAGAATCCTTAGCCGTGGATTTGCGGGGGAAATATCAAGCCTTGGAGATGCAGGCTCAGGCGGAGTTGTTAGGAGACGGGCTGCCGGCCGATCAAATGGAGTTTCTGCGATCCATTGACTTGCGGTACCAGGGCACGGAACCTTATTTAAACGTGCCCGCCAGCGATTTGTCGGCAATTCAGTCGGCATTTGATGCCCAACATCTACGCTTGTTCGGATATTTGCAGCAACGCCCAGTAGAAGTTGTGGCGTTGCGAGTGGAGGCGGTGGTCCGAGGGCCGCGGCTGCCCAAGTCAGGAGCGTCGCCTCGATGTCCGGTCGGCCTGCCTCTGGGGGAGCAACGACTCCTCAGCCAGGGACAAATAATTGCTGTCCCGCGGTACGATTGGACGGAACTGAAAGCGGGGAATTTTGTGACCGGGCCGGCACTGATCGCCGATCGATTGACGACCACCGTTGTCGATCAAGGCTGGACGGCGGAAGTTTTAGCGGCGGGGCAATTGCTGCTGCGGCGATTGCCGGAATCAGACGTGATGAATTCCGAACGGAATCATGGGGGCCCTGGTCGAACGATAACGCCGGACCCCGTTCGGCTAGAGATTTTCAATAATCACTTCGCCTCGATTGCCAAGCAAATGGGAATCACATTGCAGCGAACGAGTGTGAGTGTGAACGTAAAAGATCGCTTAGATTTTTCATGTGCCCTGTTCGATGCGGCAGGAAACTTGGTCGTCAATGCGCCGCATATTCCGGTCCATTTGGGTTCGATGAGTGAGACAGTTAGGCATTTGATTTGCTCCAATCCTGATATTGTCGATGGAGACGTCTTGATCACCAACGACCCCTACGCGGGAGGTTCTCATCTGCCCGATGTGACGGTGGTGACCCCCGTGTTTCTGGATCGGGAGTTGGCTTTTTGGCTAGCCAGTCGCAGTCATCATGCGGAGATTGGTGGGAAGACACCGGGGTCGATGCCGCCGGACGCCACTTGTTTGGGGGATGAAGGCGTATTGATTCGCGATTTGAAATTGATCGCCGCGGGGGGCGAAAACTTCGGTGAATTAGAGGCGTTGCTGCTCGCGAGCCCCTACCCCACTCGAAACGTTAATGACAACCTAGCGGATGTGCGGGCTCAGGTGGCAGCCAATCGTTCCGGGGCACAAGCTTTATTGGCTTTGACTGGGCAATACTCCCTGCCAGTGGTGCAAGCCTACATGGGTTTTGTCCAGGATGCCGCTGAGTCTCAAGTCCGAGCAGCACTTCGAGCCATACCGGACGGCGATTATTCCTTTCGCGATCAAATGGACAATGGGAAAGTGATCGTCGTGTCGATCCGGAAAGAGGCTGATCGCCTTGTGATCGACTTTACGGGTACCGATTCGGTTTCCAACGATAATTTGAATGCGAACCGCGCCATATGCCTAGCGGCGATTATGTATACGATGCGATGTTTGTTGCGCTCAGAGATTCCTTTAAATGAAGGCGTGATGCGCCCCGTGGAATTAATTCTGCCGGAATGTTTTCTGAATCCGCGTCCTGATGCGGAGCCTGCGAAGAGTCCGGCGATTGTCGGCGGAAATGTAGAGACCAGTCAGCGCATCGTCGACGTCCTGTGGGGGGCCTTGGGATTGGCAGCTGCCAGCCAGGGCACGATGAACAATTGGTTGATGGGTGATGCGCAGTTCGGGTACTACGAGACCTTGGGGGGTGGATCGGGTGCCACCAGCGAGGGCCCCGGCGCGGATGCTGTGCATTGTCATATGTCCAATACGCGGTTGACCGATCCGGAGGTCTTAGAGAGTCGCTACCCAGTTCGCTTGGTCGAATTCGGCATTGAACGGGGAACGGGGGGATGGGGCCATCACGACGGTGGTTGCGGGATGCGCCGCTGCATTGAGTTTTTAAAACCCCTGACAGTATCCCTGTTGACGAGCCGACGAAATACTCGGCCCTATGGATTGCAAGGAGGGAATCCTGGGGCCAGCGGGCGAAATTTGCTTTCGCGCGCAGGAAGCTCGATAATCGAAGAACTGCCCAGTCGTCTGCAGATTGAAGTTGGCTCTGGTGATCGGTTGACCTTGGTCACGCCGGGCGGTGGTGGTTGGGGAACGTCGCAATCCATTGTTTAATTTAAATTCGGGAACTCTATGTCATCGATTGACTT
>JBGSIY010000740.1:0-2488 GCA_041742275.1 Pirellulaceae bacterium
CCAGCCTGTACTATTTTACCGGTTTGAAATGGAACGCCAGCGAACGGATGGTTGCCGCTGTGTTACCGGTTGAGGGTCCGCTGTGCTATATTTCGCCGCGATTCGAGATTGATACGTTGCGCGATTATTGGTTCATTGAGGCTGAGATTTTGACATGGGAGGAGCATGAAAGCCCCTACGATTTGGTCGCCAAACACATTCAAGAGATAGGGAATGGGTCGCGGAAAATCTTAATCGATCCGATTTCCCCCTTTTTTATTGTTTCTGGGTTACAGCAATCGTTGGAAAAATCCGGATACCAATTGGCTTCCGCAGAAAAAATGATCAACCACTTTCGCGGCCGTAAGTCCGAGGCCGAATTGGTTTTGATCAAGCGTTCGCACGAAATGACGGCTCGAGTGATAGAAGCGGCGGCGAGCGTTCTCAAAGTCGGCATGAAAACAACGGAATTGGTTGAGTTCATTAATCAATCGCATCAAAAAGTGGGTGCTACGGGCTCTTCATTTTGCATCGTTTTGTTTGGCAAAGCGACATCGTTTCCCCATGGTGTCAAGGAACCTCAAACACTGCAAGACAACGATTGGGTCTTGATTGATACGGGATGTTTGCTGCACGGATATCATTCTGACATTACACGGAGTTTCCCTTTCGGTCGGGCCACCGCGGCTCAACAAGACGCCTGGTCGGCGGAGCTCAAGGCGCAATGGGCTGGATTTCATGCGGCCCAGTTAGGGGCACCCTGTGAAAATTGCGATCAAGCCGCGAGAGACTCCTTAGTCGCCTCGGGATTCGGTCCCGATTACCAACTGCCCGGATTGCCACATCGAACGGGACACGGCTGTGGTTTGGACATCCATGAGGCTCCCTATTTGGTACGGGGGAATCAGCAGCCGCTAGAAGAAGGCATGGTATTCAGTTGTGAGCCCATGTTGGTTATCCCGGGAGAATTTGGTGTTCGACTGGAGGATCATTTTTTTATGAAATCCACTGGGCCAGAATGGTTCACTCAACCTGCCTCCGCTATGGATAACTTCTTTTAAATGATTTCGTCGAATCCCTGTCCGAGAGACAACAGGCCGCAGTGGGCTGTGCTAGAATAAGGAAGTGTTAATTGCCGGGGTTCGGAGTATCCCGTAATTCCAAAGAAAAAAATTGCGAAAGGAACGAAATATGGTGTTCGAGAATAGTCGCCACACGATGTTGTTTACCGCGCTGTTGAGTTTAGGTCTGCTATCTCCGCCATTGCAGGCCCAAGTAGAACAGGCTACCGAAGGCGCTGTCGTGGCAGTTGCTCCAGAGGCCTATGAGTTCACGGACGTTTATCGGTTGGACCACACAGCCGTTAAGTCTCAAGACAACACAGGCACCTGCTGGAGTTTCGCAACCGCCTCGTTCATGGAGTCCGAGTTGCTGCGACAGGGCAAGGGCAAACATGACTTGTCAGAGATGTTTATTGTGCGGAACATTTACCAGGACAAAGCACGCAACTATTTGCTACGGCAGGGCAAGGCCAATTTCAGCCAAGGCGCACTGGCACATGATTATATTAATGCCGTGAAACGCCAGGGGCTAATGCCGGAAGAGGCCTATAGTGGTCTGGTTCCCGGAGAGAAGGCGCATAACCATAGTGAGATGGAAGCCGTGTTGATGGGCGTCTTAGAAGGGTTGGTGAAGCAACGTGCTCCCAGTCAAAAGTGGCCCAAGGTGATTGATCGCATTTTGGATGTTTACATGGGAGCGGCCCCGGAGAACTTTTCCTATCAAGGGAAAGATTATACGCCTGAATCATTTGCTGCTGAGATTGGATTCAATGCCAAAGACTACTTGAGTTTGACTTCTTACAGTCATCACCCCTTCGGTGAATCGTTTGTGCTGGAGATTCCCGATAACTTCTCCAACGGTTCGTTTCTAAATGTGCCCATTGATGATCTGGTGACCACCATTGATCGAGCTTTGGCGGCCGGTTATACCGTAGCCTGGGATGGAGACGTGAGCGAACGCGGCTTTTTGGCTCAACAAGGCTTGGCGGTGTTACCGGCGGCAGACAATCGCAACTTCCAAAATGCTCCCGGCAGTGAAGAATCAGTGACACAGGAGAGGCGACAGCAGACCTTCGAAACCCTCTCGACGACTGATGATCATTTGATGCATTTGGTCGGTTCGGCCAAAGACCAATTGGGGAACAAGTACTATATCATTAAAAATTCTTGGGGCGGAACTGGCAAGCACGACGGATTCTTGTACATGTCCTAGGCCTATGTTCGCCTCAAAACGGTCGCGATTTTGGTGCACAAAGACGTTCTAAAAGAAGACAAACCGAGCGAACCAAGTGAGGCATCCGAGACTTCCGCGACAGGGGTCAAGGAATAACATCCTTTTTCGAATTTGATTTTCCTCTGTACCCATTATTTTCACAACGAATCAAATCAAGCGGTGCCACGGAGATTCCGTCGCACCGCTTTTTTGCTGACAAGAATGTTTTTAAGCT
>JBGSIY010000741.1:0-2408 GCA_041742275.1 Pirellulaceae bacterium
ATCGTCATCTTCCAGTGGAGGACGTTTTTCATTTGATGTCTCAGACGCCAATGGCGATGGCCAAGTCCAAATGCACGAGTTCGCCGAAGAATGGACGGACGAAACACTACAGAAATTTCGCGAGTTGGACAAAAACGGCGACGGCGTGATCACGCGAACGGAAGCTTCTGGAAAGTGATTTTCGGCTTGACTTCGAAATTGACCCTGGGGAATTGGACCAAAATGCTCTTGGCAAAAAAAACTTTGCCCGTGTCCAACTGCACGTCCTAAACGACACTTTCTCAACAGCGTTTCTATCCACTGCGAAATTCGGAAATGAAAACGGTTTAGAAGTCATCGTTGGTTCTTAGGGAACTTTGTAAGTCCACTCGGCCGTGTCGTACTTTTCTGCTGCCAACCGCATGGTCAAAGCGCGGGGCCAATCGATCAAGGCATCTTGAGCGCCCCAGACCTCGGCAATGGATGTCTTCAGTGCCTCAGCCGACAACGAGAGGGGGACTAAAAATTCTTGGTGGGATCGCTGGTGTCTATACTCGGGCTCTCTTACCGGTGTTCCCAAACATTTGGAGACGAAGGCGATCGGCAACGACAATAAAAGTGTGCCATGGTAAACGAGATGGTGACGGCGGCAACGCAAACTGTTGCCACTGAATTTTCGCCCTCCGCTGGTTAAATCACTGATTCCTTGGATTTCACACGGGACACTCAGTCGGGCCAAGGACTCACCGATCCGCGTCAGCACAAAACGATGAGCGTTATCGATCATGCTCAATTCGGGTCGCAATCTCAGATCCAATACCACAGCATACATCAGGCATCCTGGCCCGGTAACAATCGTAGCTCCACCACTGGCCCTTCTCAGGATGGGGATGCCCTGGGCATGACAAAAGCCTTGATTGACCTCGCGCGAAACTGGGGAACTGCGGCCCAAAACCACAAATGGAGTTGGCGATTCCCAAAGTCGCAACACCTCCCCCGCCCCCCAGGACCCCTGCTCCGCTTGCTGTTCAGCCGTCTCTAAAAGTGCTTCATCCAATGCCAAATTTTCGGCCGGCGTGGCACTGGTCCAATCTAACAAACGCAATCGGTCACCATCGAATTTAACAACTTGATTTCATCTACAGAACACAAAATGAACGCCAGCAATACCAACTGTCCCTAATTCTCGACCTCAACGCGCTTCACAACAGACTACCTATTCTCCATAATCGCTACGGATACCTAGATTTCTCCCAATGAAATCGGCAAACTCGTTATAACCTGTTCTGGGAATCATAGCCAACGGGGCTCTGATTGCTTAAAATATAAGTCCTTCAACGATTTTAGGCGTTGGGCTGGTCATCCATACGATCCATCGCGGATGGTTCTTGCTTTTTGGCTGCCAGCCAATGTTGGTTTTCTTCATTGACGAAGTCCCTCGTTTAATTGGGTTCTTGAAATTTGAGGCTGATGACTATGTGGCTGCGATCTGCTCTGACTTTTGGATTCATGTTTGCCGGCTGTTTCGTAGGTTTACATGACGCTCCCCTGTTGGCACAAGAATGCTATCAACTGGTGACCAAAACGGTATATGAAGACGTTCCCGTTACCAAAACCAAAATCGTTACGGAAACGGTGTACGAAGAACAACAGGTGACCGAATACGTCCCCACCTGGGTGACCGAAACCCGTGAACGTCGCACGCAGGTCCTCAAACCCGTGGTGAGCGAAAAAATCCTGGAGGAACGATATGAAGTCTACAAACCGATTGTCGAAACAACCTATAAAGAGGAAAGCGTCGCTGAAACCAGTTACGAAACGGTGACTGAGATGCAAGAGAGGCAGGTCCTCGTGGAAAAACCAGTAACGGAAACTCGATATCGCGAAGAACAAGTCTTGGTTCGCAAACCGGTGTCGCAAACCTATGTTCAGACCGAAAACGTCACGACGTATCGCCCCGCCACCCAAACGCAAACCGTCTACAAACCGTCAACGGTGCTGATGCAAAACCCCAATCAAATGACTCCCGCCAATCGGTTGCAATGGCTGCAACGCGGTTATGTCTTTGACCCAAATCGCAATGAATGGGTCTATCGACGCCCCGGTTTTCATTGGGTCCAGCCCACCACGACCCCTTCGCTGACGACGCAAACCGTCCTGATACCCGAACAACAACAATCATCAGTGATGATCCCCGAAGTGATCCAACAACAAAAACCAGTAACCGTCACCGGCTATGAAGACGTCTATGAAACGCGACGCGTCCCCTATAACGTCGAGTCTGTCGAGCGTGTGTACGAAACTCAAAAAGTACCCGTGACCGTTCAGAAACCCGTTACGCGTTATCGCACGATGAAAGTCCCTCAAGAGACGACGCGATATCAAACGGAAGAGATCGTTCGTCAAACTCCTGTCAGCGAAACTCGGTA
>JBGSIY010000742.1:0-1906 GCA_041742275.1 Pirellulaceae bacterium
AACGAGAGCAAGAGTTTGCCAACTCCGCAAATACCGCAATCAATTTGAGCGAATGGTACGCGTACGGCGACTGGCGCCTGTACTTTTATTTTCGCGATCAATTGGAAAAAGTCACGGCTGACGATATTCAACGGGTTGCTCAAAGCTATCTCCTGCCCAGCAATCGCACGGTAGGGTTGTTTTACCCAACGGAGAATCCGGTTCGAGCCAAATTGCCGGAGACAATTGAACTGAAATCGTTGTTAGCCGACTACAAGGGGCGGGAAAAAATCGCGATGGGCGAAGAATTCGATCCGACGCCAGCGAATATCGAGGCACGAACCATCAAGGGGCAACTGGAATCTGGATTGAAGTACGCCTTTCTGCCTAAGAAAACTCGTGGTGAACGAGTAACACTGAACGGCAAAGTTCACTTCGGAAATCTGGAGTCGCTGCAGAACACCCAAGCCGCTTGTGACATGTTGGGTTCACTGATGACTCGTGGAACCCAAAATTATTCTTTTGAGCAGTTTCGTGATAAATTGGACGAAATCAAGACTTCGGTTAGCATTAGCGTCACTCCCGGAACATTGAACTTCAGTCTTCAAACGAAACGCGAACATTTAAATGAAGCGTTAGAGATGTTGCGTCAAGCCTTGCGTGAGCCAACCTTGCCCAGCAAAGAAATCGAAGTTCTGAGAACCGAATCGATCACGCAAATGGAGGATATGAAATCAGATCCCCAAGGGCTCGCGTTCACTGAAATCAGCCGCGTCTTTAACCAACACGATGCGGCAGATCCCCGCTACTCGCCATCTCTGGACGAAAATATCGCCTGGACGAAAAGTGTTACGGCGGAAGAGATTCGAAAGGTCTATGCCCAATTGGGTGGACAACATGGAGAATTGGCGATTGTGGGTGATTTCGATGCAGAGGAAACCCTTCCCGCCCTAGAAGCTGTTTTTGCAAATTGGACCTCCGATCAGGCCTATGAACGTGTGCCCGATCCGGCCAATACTTCGGTGGCCGGTCGGCGCATTACAATCAACACGCCAGACAAAGCCAACGCGGTCTACATTGCGGGACAACCGTTGCTCATGAATGATGCCGACCCAGACTACGAAGCGATGTTGGTCGGAAACTACATTTTGGGAGGTGGCCCTTTGGCATCACGATTGGCAGACCGAGTACGCAAACAAGAGGGCTTGTCATATGGCGTAGGGTCGATGTTTAACGCCGATTCAGTCGATCAAAATGCTATCTTGATCATGTTCGCCATTTCCAATCCCGACAACACCGAAAAAGTTGTCAACACAATTACTGAAGAAGTCGAACGACTTCTCGCTAGTGGTGTGGAAAACGACGAGCTTGAAAAAGCCAAAGCGAGCTATTTGGAAACCCGCAAGGGAGGTCGTTCCAACGATGGGCAACTTGCATCGGCCTTGGTGACAAATTTGGAAACGGGTCGCACGATGGATTTCCAAGAATCGACGGACGCTAAGATCGAGTTGCTGACCAAAGAAAAAGTTGACAGCGTCTTGAAAAAGTTAGTCGATCCCAAGCAGACGGTCATTGTCACCGCAGGAGACTTCGAGAAGGCAAAACAAGCCGAATCGAAATCGGAATCCAAGACCGACGACAAGGATTAAGCCTATAGCGGTAACATAAAAATTGGTGTGTCTCGGCGATAAATTGCCAAGTTACATAGCGAATCAAAACAGCGCCCATTTTTGAGAATGGGCGTTTTTTTATGATCACTCCGTTTGGAGAATCTCGACAATCGTAAGAATCAGGATACTCACGGCGTTCCTCTCAAGAAAACCGGGAAATCAGGCCCAGGTCAAAACGCTCATTGCTTGTTTGATGGTAAACTGGGAGGAGTGGCCATCGCTATTTCGAACCCTTGACTCGACTCCCCCGACCATTT
>JBGSIY010000743.1:0-1813 GCA_041742275.1 Pirellulaceae bacterium
GGATTTGCTCAGGTGGCAAATCCACAATGTCGACGGCTTCCTGCATGACTAAATTGACGACCAAGGAGCGATCCCCTACGGTAGTCGCGGCGGGATAGGCGAGACAGCAGGTAGTTCGGTTGTCACTCCCCACAAATATTCCCCGGGCACGGTCCAACGCAACTCGTTCTGAAATCCCAATGTCGAGCATTCGATTCAGCATTTCCGGTCCCGTGATGACCCGGTCAAAAATCAACTGGCCATCACCATTGCGGACCGTACGCAAACGCTCTGCGTATTCTTCCAATCGGGGGTCGTCTAAAGTGCAGTCGGTCCACGTAACGACGACCATTTCATCGACGCCAAAATATTTGGTGAACCAGTCGTAGTCTTGTGCTTCTTGAAATCCCCGAGGCAACCATTGCCGAACATCGTTTTCGAAAACACTGAACGCTTTAGCCGCGCCCCACAAAAATAATGGCGCTGTCAAAAGCATGACACTCAACAGGACTCTCGACAGAGTCACGTATCCCGAGGCTTTTGGCGAATTGATCACAGAATTGATACTTCTTTAAATCGGACTTCAAACAAACAAGAGGGCAACCGCCACTCGCAAACCAATTAACCTTCGCAGGCCTTTACTTTTTCGCGTCTCGCGTGACACCACGGTGTGGCGTGATTCTAAATCCATTATCACTCGCGATTGATTCTCTCACGGGCCTATTCTCAGCGGCGCTCTGTTGGGAACGTTCTCCATTGCCCATTCATTTTAGGACCTTGTCTTTTGGACTTTATCGAAAGGACCATCGCTGGGGATTTCAGGCTGGACCAGAAAATCGAGTACGGATTTTTCACCGGCACTTCATAAAGCCCAAGCTCAAACGCGGGGTCCGACGCGATGCTTCCTATTGTTACATTCTTTTAGATGCTTGCAAGCTTCCAACTGAGCGTTTCGACCATTTGGACGCGACATCTTTTCCGTTGGACAATGGGTACAACAATTGGGTAAGACTTAAGGGCGCGGGAGTTTAGGAGTTCTGAATGGAACAATCGTCACTCCAACAATCAAACAATATAGGACAGCGCATAAAATAACCGTCAGACAATGCGTCTGACGGTTGGGATGCGATGTTCAAGTTGAACGAGTTTGACTTAGTAGTTCGAGGTTCCGGTGCCGAAGTCGATGTTGCCGACCATATGGAAGTGGTTGTGGTCGACATAGATAACTTCTTGCGATTCCTCGTTCACCAGCGTGTGTGGAAACGGCCAGCCAATTATCTTTCGCTCTTCGAAGTAGACGGTGCACTTGTAGTGAGCGTGGTGCAATTGCACCGGACCGATCAAAGGCACAACGCGAGGTGGATCGATGTAGTCCGCAATCTTGTCCTTGATGATCACAACGTTATTGCGTTGAATCTCATGGAAGAACGGCATCCCCCCTTGAACTGGACGGGCTCGCTCCAAGGCCCACCATACCTCATCGTCGGTGGGTGGATCCAAGGCAGTTACGGGACCACCCGGCGTGATCGGGCCCATGATAGGCACCCGAGCATAACGCTCGTGGACATGGTATTTATCCTCATAGTTCTTTTGCCAATACGGCGAGACGGGAATGGGGACACTGAAGATCCCCAAACTCGGGCCAACGGACGAGAAACAACCAGCACTCGTTAGCGAAACGGTCGCCACAATTAGAGCCAGTATCGATTGAATTGATTTGTTTAGCATCGCAATTCCCTTTTTGGTATGCATTTCTAAGGCTAAGTATCGAGATAAACCCTGCCGGACTTGCGGATTTTTCTGATGATTCCGAGAATTCCGATAAAAACGCCTA
>JBGSIY010000744.1:0-2675 GCA_041742275.1 Pirellulaceae bacterium
CGCCGGTGTCGCCTGACTCCTGCCTGAGGCGACCAGTTCCCCAGCCAATTGTCGCAACCCGCGTCGAGCCATTAACACGACCAGAGTATCAGCATGCATTTCAGCGATGCTGAAGGAGGGTTGCGGGTAGGCAGCACCACGTTCGCCAGTGGTGACGGCAAACGAAGCAGAGACGCCGCGCTGAGTCATCGGAATTTGTGCCATAGCGGGGCCGGCGAGTGCACTACTAATTCCCGGCACCACATAGCAAGGGACCGAATGAGATCGGCAAACATCGAGTTCCTCAGATCCTCTGCCAAATACAAAGGGGTCGCCCCCCTTCAATCGCACGACTTGCTTTCCCCGGCGAGCGTGGTCCACCAACAGAAGCGATATCGCATCCTGGTTCGTTTTATGACGCAGCGGGTACTTGCCCACATCGATCACTTCGGCGTCATTGCGAATTTCCGTCAGGAGAACGGGTGAAATCAAACGATCATGCACGACTACATCTGCCCGCTTAAGAGACTTTAAACCCTTGACTGAAATCAATTCATGATCCCCGGGGCCAGCTCCGACCAGCACGACAGTGCCCGTTCGCGTGGGTGCGGCGTTCTGTGCGGCAGCAACTTGTGACGCAGCCTCGACAGCGGACTCAGTCAGATCGTTTTTTTTTGAAACTCGATCGCCTTCGGCTTTTTGACGTTCTAAATCTTCAACCACAAAATTAATTAGTGTTTGTGGGAACGACTCATAGAACATCACCGGTCGATCGACCCAAACGGTTTGCCCCTTAGGCGTTCGTCCTTGTTTACTCAGCTCCGGTTCTTCGATTGCTTCCAGCCCGAACGCTTCCGGAATTTCGTGGCGATAATGGGGTCCGTCGGAAACCAGCATTGGCAAAACGATCACATGCGTTGTTACCAATTGGGAACCTACCTCGGATAACCGAGGATTGTCATCGATAAACGCAGCTGTAACATCGGCAAAGTGGCTGCATGGATTCGTCGGTCGAGAGTTTCGTTCCTGTATTTGTTGGACGGCTGCCCATGTCGTATCGCAACTTCGTGGGTTTTTAGTCGTTCCATGACCGACAATCAAGATCGTCGTTTCCGCAGGCGGGAATCCTTGATCCGCTGCGATACGAGTTAGGCGTTGCCACATCAATTCAGGTAACTGGCGACTGTGTCCGAAGGGGGCGAGGAAGCGCAATTGTTTTTCACTTGCCCGTGGGTTTTGTGCAATTCTGTCTGGGAGAATTGTTGTCGAAAAATAGCCCGAACTCATCATTAATGGTAAAACAAACGCATCCCGAGTCGGCACTTTGTCCAAAACAGATTCAAACGCAGGATGCCCGTAATGAAGGGTCATGCATACGGCTGCAAATGACGATTGCTTTTCAACGGCGAGAGCCAATTGAATCAAGTTTTCATTCACAGCCCCGTGGGGCGAGCCGTGTGCCGCCAAGATCAATGTACTATCGCGGAAATTCATAACACCCTCGCGATCGCAATGGACATCAGGATAACGGCAGGTCCACTCCATTGAAACCGCATGGCAAAACTGAATTTGCTCACGCCTCCCATTACAGGATCATACTCGACACCCGGCGGAATCCAGTTCATGATCGGTATCCCTTCAGTTCCACTAAAGGCAACGACGGTTCCTCTTTACCCGTCAATTGGCGCCGGAAGGTGGTTCGCTCCAATTTCCGCTGATAAAATTCACCCAACCCTTCGGAATCAATTCGATTCTTCGACCATTCTTCTACCAATGGAGTCAGAACATTGATAACTTCCTCAATCGGCACATCCGCCGCGAACAGATCGGCCAAGCGATCCCCGGCGAGGCGACCGCCGACAAACAGATGATAGATACCTGGGCGCCTGCCAACGAGGGCGACGTCTGCCGTGTAAGGTCGTGCGCAACCATTGGGGCACCCGGTCATTCGAAACGCAATGGGTTCATCATCTAGACCAAAACGCTCAAGTAACCTTTCAAATTCGACCAAGACTTGCCCTACCGCTCTCTCACTTTCGGCCACTGCTAATCCGCAAGTTGGCATGGCGGGGCACGCCATCGAATAGCGCTGCACGCCCGACAGTGTTTGCATCAACGGCACATGATGCTGATCCAACAATTCCTCAACCCGAGCGACCTGTTGGGGTTCCAGGTCGGTTAGCAACAGGCTCTGCTGTGGCGTCAATACAACCCCGGGCCGAAGTTCTGACACAATCTCTCGCAGCGCGGTTCTCAATTGAAGTTCATCGGTGTCGGCAATGCGACCACTCTGCACAAAAACCCCATAGGACACTTTTCCATTTCCCTGATCGCGCGGCCCCAAGAAATCGTCATAAGCAATTTTTTCCTGGAATGGTTCGGGCGGCGCGACTGGGAATTCAGCTCGTTTGCGAAACTCTTCTGTAAACCAATCGATCCCCCGTTCGTGGATCAAATATTTAAGACGGGCCTGTTTTCGGTCTTCGCGATTTCCGCAATCGCGATAGATCGAAGCGATGACTTTGAACGCCGCCACTCCGTCCTCCGGTTTAACAAAAGCCAATTCGTAAGCTAATTGAGCAAATGTGTTGGCCCGACCATGCGACATTCCCAGACCGCCGCCGGCCAAGACATTAAACCCCAAGAGATTTCCCTGGTCGTCCGGGATGGCAATCAACCCCGCATCATAGGAGTAA
>JBGSIY010000745.1:0-1881 GCA_041742275.1 Pirellulaceae bacterium
CGCGAAACAGATGGCGAATATCCTTGAGGCGGCACGGCTCATTATTGATCAAATACTCGCTCTCGCCGCTCCGGTAAACGCGTCGCGTGACGTGAATTTCTGGCGAGTCGTTCAGCATGTGCCCATCGGCATTATCCAGAATGATCGTCGCCGAAGCACTATTCGCCGCTTTCCGTGAATTGGCTCCGCTGGAACCCTTGAAGATCACATCCGACATGTCCTTGCCGCGAAGACTCTTGGCCGACTGTTCCCCCAGCACCCATTTAATGGCGTCGACAATATTCGATTTTCCCGAACCGTTGGGCCCGACAACAACGGTGATCCCCGCCGGAAAATCGAAACGAGTTTTATCTGCGAAACTCTTGAAACCACTTAGCTCTAACGCCTTGAGCATACTAGGATGGGCCTATTTCCTTATTCATCGTTTTTGTTTTTTGTAAACGTCTGATTCAGTTTACCAAAAAAAGACGGTTTATTGTTACCACTGTCGTCATTGTGATTGGATTTGCCAACTAACTGGGCAACGTCATCGCGCTGAAGAGTTCGATCTTCGACATCCGCATGGCCAAACATGGCAGGAACATCATCGCTGGCGTAGGTTGACGTCGTGGATTCCTCTTCGGAGTTATCTGACCAATCTGACGAGAGGCGCTCGCGGCCAAGACGAGGAAGGGCATTGACGGCCAGTCGAGAGTCAAGGGATGATTTTTGTTTTGCTTCCCGGAAAAACTCGACCAATGTTGAATAGCCGCAACCAGCCGCAGCCAGCTCCCGAACCACTTCGGCGACGGAAGTGGACGTCGTTTTGCGAACCATTCCTCCCTCCGGAAAATATTTAGTGATCTCAATTTGGTTATCACCAATTCCCTTGACAGTCAGGCCGGACTGCAAGAATAAAAGGTCATCTTTTAATTTCTGGCCCTCGCCAAATACTACAATTTCCGGTGAAGTCGCTCGAGAAAGATGCAACATGGGTGTTGCGGAAGACGGGATAACATGCAGGCTAAATTCTTTTGCCAAAAACTGCCCGCGAACAAGCGGATCGTTCGGCGATCGTTTCTTTAATGCACAGAACGCACCATAACGAGCTTCAGTACTGGCGACATGCAACAATTTGCTCAAGGCCATTCCGGCTTTGACATCGGACATGGAAGTCAGAGCGGCGAGAGAATGCCAGCGAAAGGCAGGTTCGTGCTCAGCACAATGGGCCAACACGTCGAGACCATCGGCTTCACCCAAATAGGACAACGCCATGGCTGCTTGAAATCGCACCTCGATTTCGGTGCTTTTCAGAGCACGTTTCAACGCCGGCGTCGCATCCTTGCCAATCGCCTCGAGTCGCAGCGCAGCTTGTTTGGCCAAATTCGGATCATTCAATTTTCGCTCAAGCAAATCGATGCGATTGACGCGCTCGGTCGGGCCCTCTCCATATGCCATGCTGGCGAGCACTTGGAACAATCGCCCCAGATTATTGCGATACGTTTCCGGGATCTGAAGTTCAATGACGCGGTCGGTTTTGGCGGTGGCAATTCCATTGCGTCCCTCGGCATTGATTACGGTAAAGCGATTATTAATGGCATTGGTGATTCCCGAAACGTTTTTGATGCCCTGATATTCACTGCGAACATTCAAACCGATTTTGCGTTCTTCAGAAATGACTCCGCCACCCAAAACCCAGCCGCGGGTCTGATTCGATTTGTCTTGTCGCGTTTCAAACAAGGCATCCACCATGATGCTTCCCTCGGCCGAACCCATGATGTTGCCCTCGCGAATACGTCGCCCCAAAAACGCTACGGGACGCAACCACGTCGATTCCAAGCGGCCACCTTTCAGGCTGCTGGACTCAGAATTTTCTAAAACCTCGATCTCGATATCAAACCG
>JBGSIY010000746.1:0-3933 GCA_041742275.1 Pirellulaceae bacterium
TCCGGGTTCATGATCCCGCAGGTCACTTCGGCGGCACTCGCCAGCGAAAACAAACATCTGGCTAACGCCGTCAGCACCGACAGCCTCCCAACCAGTGCCAATCAAGAAGACCATGTGAGTATGGCAACCTATGCCGCCCGACGATTGTTGCCCATGGTCGATAACACCAATACGATTTTGGCGATTGAACTCTTGGCAGCGGCCCAAGGGATTGATTTTCGCGCTCCCTTGCAAACGAGCCCCATGCTCCGGAGCATTCACCAAGAAATTCGCCGATGGATTCCGATCTATGATCATGACCGAGCCTTTCATCCAGAAATCGAATTGGTCAAAACAAAATTCATCGCGGCTGATCACCAGATCGATTTTGGACCGGCTATTTTGTAGAGAGCCAGTCTGAACAATTCTCGCAACAAGAGTGCCGCGATTAAGTAATTGTCCGGAAATAAAGTTCCGGAATAGCCGGAATGCATTAGCGTCCGATTCCCTTCATAACCGGGTTCTAACGCACATCGGCTAATTTCAAAAACGGGATTTTGTTACAGGACCGCTCCTTAAATTGATCGCAAAATAACTTCCATTTTTGGTTTCGCGGGGTGCCCTAGTTATCGATGGGATTTGCCAGTCTTTGACGCCAGGCAAGATCACCAGTTCAATACCGCATTTTGTATTAGATTCTTGAAATGGGTGTGAGGGAAGCGATTCAAGCACAAGGCGGGAACTCTTTTCATGCGCGCCGCCGCATTCGCGGCAATAAATTCCGGATTTTATTTAAGGTCGAGGGGAGACGCCAATGACATTAATCAGAAATCTAGTTTTTTTCTTGCAATTTGGTTTGGCAATCGTTAATTTTAGGGCACCAGCAAATTCTGCCTATCCCATGCACGCCAAATCCAAAATATCTGATGCCCTATTACGCTCATAGTCTCGAGAAACAGCCCCCCGAAAAATGGGAGACAATGCACGAGCATGAAGAAAGGGTCGCTCAACGATGCGGGGAATTTCTTAAACGAATCGATCCTTCGTTGGAGCCTTGGGGAAACATTCTTGGTCGCTGGCATGATCTTGGGAAGTATTCATCAGAGTTCCAATCCTATCTTTTCAAGGCAAATCAAATTTTGGATCAACTCGATGATATTCATTCGGTTGAAATGTCCGGAAAATGCGACCACTCGTCGGCAGCCGCTCGTTTATCGGAGGAAACATTTGGCGTCAAAGGGCGTTTGTTATCATATTGCTTTGCAGGTCATCATGCTGGATTGCCTGACTGGGATAATGGAATCGGACAGTCTGGCTTATGGCATCGATTAGATCCCCAAAAGAGAAAGATCCCAGATTGGAAAAAGAATGCTCCTTCGCACCTGTTGAACCTGCCCTTTCCTGGCATGCCGACATTTAAGACCCTCGAAAAAAATGAATTTAATGTTGCTTCATTTCGAGTTTCATTCTGGATTCGCATGATTTTCTCTGCTCTCGTTGATGCCGACTTTTTGGCGACGGAATTTTTCATGTCACCGGAAAAACTGAAAGACCGTCCTCAGCATATCCGCACAATTTCCGAATTGGCAATTTGTCTGGAGAAAGCGATAGCGCGGATTCAAAACGAATCTGATGTCACCGATGTAAACGGGATTAGAAAACAAATCAGCGAAGAATGCCTGATTCGTTCAAAACTCTCGCCCGGATTGTTTTCGTTGTGTGTGCCAACTGGCGGTGGCAAGACCTTGGCTTCGATGAGATTTGCGCTGAATCATGCAATTGAGCACAATCTGGATCGCGTCATTGTTGCAGTCCCCTTTACAAGCATTATTGAACAGAATGCGAACGTGTATCGAAAACTGTTTGCAGAACTGGGTTCAAACGTGGTTTTAGAACATCATAGCAACCTGGATCCCAAATCAGAGACAACTACCAGTCGATTACAGGCGGAAAATTGGGATGCGCCTTTGATTGTGACGACAAATGTCCAATTGTTTGAGTCGCTCTTCGCCAGTCGTACGTCGCACTGCCGAAAGCTCCATCGAATTGCTCGTAGTGTAATCGTCCTCGATGAAGCGCAAACGCTTCCCATTGAATTGCTCCAACCGACGCTGTTGGCCATTCGCGAGTTAGTTGAGACCTTCGATTGTAGTGTTGTCCTCTGTAGTGCGACCCAGCCGGCTCTTGAGCACCGAAGTGACTTTCCAATCGGATTGAAAAATATTGTTCCAATTGTCGAGAATGTCGCTTCTCTACACGATTCGTTGCGTCGAGTTAAGGTTGAAGTCGCTGGCACGATCGACAACAAACAACTTGCCCAGCGTCTCAATACCTTGCCGCAAGTCCTTTGCATCGTTAATTCGCGGCCGCACGCAGCAGCGCTTTTTGAATTACTTGACAACCGGGATAGTGGGTGTTTTCACTTAAGCACCCGCATGTGCGCAGAGCACCGCAAAAAAATTCTGGATTCGATTCGGCTACGCTTGAAAAATGACCAGGTCTGCCGCGTAGTCAGCACGCAGTTAATTGAAGCGGGTGTCGATGTTGATTTTCCCGTGGTCTTTCGGGCAAGTTGTGGACTGGATTCATTGGCTCAAGCCGCCGGACGTTGCAACCGAGAGGGCCTGAAAGAAGTCGGGTATGTAGTTTTCTTTGATGCCGAGTCGCCACCGCCTCCGGGATTCCTGCGTCAATCCGCAGTCAGTACCAAAGAGCTGTTAGACAAGTTTTCAGCGGATTTGCTAGCGCCCTCGGCAATCGAAAAATACTTTGAATTGCATTATTGGAAGAAAAAATCTTCCTGGGATCATTTTCAGGTACTCGAAGCAATCGGCATCCAACCCAACAAAATGCAGTTCAATTTTCGACAGATCGCAGAGCGTTATCAATTCATTCGCGATGCGTCGGAAACCATTTTGGTTGGTTGGGACGAAATAGGAAAACAATTGCTTCGAGACTTAGAAAATCCAAATCGGCATATTGATCGACATACTTGGAGGCAACTTCAAAGGTATGCCGTTCAGGTGCGTCAACAGGAGTTTGCCCAGTTGCTTTCGGTTGCAGCCGTCGAAAAGATGCATGAACGGTGGGTGCTAATCCAATCGCATTTGTACGATGAAAGTTTGGGACTTTGTTTGAAGAGAGCCGATGGCGTGTTACCAATCGAGGACACGATATGCTGAACATAATAAGTATTGCATTTTTACCCCATATTGCCCTTCTGCGCCATGTAATGCACAGTTCTGAAGCTTCCCGCTTCCTACTTTTCAAATCAACTCTTTGCGATTTTCGTTTTATGATTGGAATAAAAACTGGCATGAATCCTATGAGGCGGAGCCTCGATTCAATGAGTTGCAAGTCCGTGTTGGAACACGAATATCGAACAAAGACTTCCGAGATCTCGGTCCATCCTGATACGTTTGGAAATGCACCAAGAAAGACAGTCGTTTAAGGAAATTTATGAACATAGAAAAAAACCGTGTCGCCTTGCGAGTTTGGGGCGATTTTGCCTGTTTCACTCGTCCTGAAATGAAAGTCGAACGCGTAAGTTACGACGTGATAACTCCATCCGCAGCCCGTGGTGTCCTTGAAGCCGTCTATTGGAAACCTGAGATTCGCTGGGTGATCCGCAAAATTTACGTGCTGAAGCCCATTCGATTTACCAATATTCGGCGAAATGAACTTGGTGGTGTGGGGCCCTCGGATCGTACCCTCAAATCGTACCTAAACGGAGAAAAAACAACTCCCTTGGCTCAAGTGATTGAAGATGATCGTCAGCAACGTGCCGCCACAATCTTGCAAGACGTTGAGTACCTGATTGAGGCACATTACGAAGTTCTCAGTGGTGACGATCAGCCACAGAAACATTACGAGATGTTCAAACGTCGTGCTGCCAAAGGCCAGTGCTTTCACCGGCCCTATTTGGGATGCAGGGAATTCACTGCTGATTTTGCC
>JBGSIY010000747.1:0-1501 GCA_041742275.1 Pirellulaceae bacterium
AGTTTTCTGGGAGTTCGTTTGCCAGTTCGAGGACTTGTCGTGCTGTTTCTGAGCTGAGAGGGTCTGCTGTTTTCAGGTCGACAGTGACGGCTCGTGTCATTTTAGATTTGCTGAGCATGTATGCGTTGTCATAATATTCCAAAAGGGTTTGAGTGCAGGCGATCAGATCGTCTTGAGCCAGTTGCTCGAGGGCCAGTTTAACGTTTTGTCCGCCGAGTCGTTTGCGAATGTTTTCGATTGCCTCAGCGATTTCGGGGGTGTCAAGTTGGCCGTATGTGTGGGCGAGCAATCGAGCTCGGACATCGCGAGGGACGTCCAGAAAAATGGCAGGCGCGTTGCGTAGCTGATGAAAAAACGGGGTGGGAATCACGATTCGCCCGATCTTTTTCCCCTCGTCCTCGATCCAGATCCGGCGATGGGGATCGAGAGCTACAAGTGTTTCTCCCAGGTTGTTCTCGAATTGTTCGACGGACGGTTGAGTCGGAAGACCGATCCCGCCAAAAGCCGAACCGCGATGGTGAGCGAGATCTTCGAGGTCGATAATCTGTTCACCCATTTTTTGAAGATTGAGAAGGACGTCGGTTTTGCCAGCCCCGGTCAGTCCGCTAATGACCACCAAGTCATAGGCACGCTCAAACGAAGCATGGATCCATCGCCGATAGGATTTATAACCTCCGATCAAAACATGTACTTGAAAGCCGACTTGGCTCAATAACCAAGCGACCGATCCACTCCGCATGCCTCCCCTCCAGCAATGAACCAGAAGGGTCGATTGAGCCGCGGGGATTTCTGATTCTCCCTGAGAATGTAAGCGAGAGATCCTTTGGGCTTGTTCGGCAATCGCTTTCATTTTTGGGCCGACCAGCTCCAAACCTGTGAGGACGGCCGTTTCCCGTCCGTGTTGTTTGTAGGTTTTGCCAACCAGGGCTCGTTCTTCGTCATCAAACAGGGGGAGGTTGACAGCGCCCGGCAAGTGCCCTTGGGAAAATTCACTCGGAGCGCGAACATCCAGCACCGGTAGTTTGCTCGCCATCGCCCGGAACGTTTCGATTGGTGTAGGATGGATGAGGTTTTGCGACATGGGCAGATAATAACACTTTTCGAGATTGAAATGGGCCGCTGACGCGGGGCTGGCGATTTTCTCTGTGTCTCGGGAGCGACCGTAGTTGCTGATGGTTTACAACGCGGCGATGCAGGGCTGATTCGTTTTCGGCAAAAAAAATAGCCTGGGGGAACGTGAGCGTGGAAGGTGAATTGGAGGACCAGCGAGGAAACAGTGCCATCATCCTGGCCGGGGGTAAAAGTCGCCGGATGGGAGTCGACAAGGCCGCGTTGCGATTGGGCGGAACGACTTTTATTGAAGCATTGATCAGTCGGATGAGCGAACGTTTTCCGACATTAGTCGTCGTTGCTCAAGATGAGCAGCGCAGGATTTTTAAAGCGTTGCCGGGGCTGCCTGAGCGTGTTCATTGGGTTTCCGATACCATGCCAGGCCGAGGTC
>JBGSIY010000748.1:0-3283 GCA_041742275.1 Pirellulaceae bacterium
CCACCATGACAAACATCAACACCGCCAATAGCATTCCTGCTTTAGGCTTGCGGGCCATTCCATAGACCATCATGGTAATGAATGATCCGGCGAACATCGCTGAAACACCACCGCGAGACAATCCGGAAATGATACCCGCAGCAATCAATACAAAAGCAGCGACCACGGCAAGTTTGGTCGCGGTCAAATCGGCTAACAGGATTTCCAGGTGCTCGCGGAATTGGCGCCAAAATGGAATTTCTTTGCTTACAATTATTCCCGGCCCATGGTCCTTGTTGGACGGCCAGAGATAGAGCATGAGGCCCACACAAGCTGCCAAACATAGAAGCAGATAGCCGGCACTGTTGTTGCGATTAACAAACGGCCCGAAGGGCGTACCGCCATAACTCAGTTCGATTTGCCAATAAATTTTTCCATTGGATGTCAACTTCTGAATCATTCCAAAAAACGCCAATGCCGCTCCATTGACTGTTATCAAAGTCAACAGTAAAACCGTGTCCCCAGTTCGACGGAAAAAACGGCAGCCCAGACATAACGCCACGATCCCCAGCAACATGAGCTGCAGTTGCTTCCAAGTAGCCTCAGGTGCAATCGAAAAAAATGCCGCGCTGTCCGCAACGTCAGCCATCCGCGGAGTGTTCTGGAGGGGGCCTAATGTTTCCTGATAAAGTTCCGTTTGCGCCCCCAAGAAATATTGATTGAACCAATCCGGTAATGATGTGACTTGGGCTAAACCCAAAAGTCCGCCGAGTATTACAAAGATCAAAACATGCGGAAGAATTTGTCTTTTCTGGCGGGCAAAGGCTGTTTCAATCCACCAACTTCCCAAACCGATCAACAACGCCAATGAAATGATCCACTTCGGACGAGCATGAACTGAGCCAATTAACCAAGGCGGGACAACGGCGACAAAGAGGATAGCCAACCGTCCCGGCCAGGCCAGGAATTGTTCAAAACCGGATACCGGGTCCTCGCTGCGGTGCTGCATGTCACGGCGTTGCTCCGCTTCAATCGAATCTTGCAAGGTCCGTGGTTTAGGTTGTTGACTCATTGTGTTTTTTTGTTGCTTTTTTAAAAATCGACGAGCTGCTTGATTTGCTTCAGGGTTGGAACTTTGGCTCCCTCGCGCCTCGTTGGCCTCAGATTCATTGCCCAGGTTGCAAAACCGCTCTCAGGCCGGGGAACGTGATCGGTCTGCTCGTTCTCACTGCTCGTTCCCAGTGTGCATATTTTCAACGCTGAGAAACTCGCCCCAGTGTTCGTGTTATTCTGAGTGCAACAGCAATCCTGGGAGAGACGATTTTCGGGCCTAATTTGAGATATCGGAATTCAAGTACGATGGACGAGTGAGACGAAACGGATTGCGAACGGAAGTGTTCTGTCCATCCTAGGCTGATGACACGATTCTGTAAATATTTTGGCGGCAGTTCTCCCAGATTTAAACCGCTATTTTAGGGGTCGCATCGATTGTATGTCCAGCCGCATGGGTCGGACCCATCTCGATGAATTGGCTCAATCAGGCATTTTTTTACTTTTTGGAAACCGGGCATTCTCAATCTGGTCGATCCGATCCAGGGTGCGGGAGGAATCGGCCAACAACCTGTTCGGACCAGCCGCGTCGTCATCGATAAAAAAATAGCCCTCATTCGGGTTGTTTTCCAATTATTTCCACGTCAATGTTGGCTCTGATCCTCTGTGCCGAATCGAGACCAGAACGGAATGTGTTTCGTTAGCCCATTGGCCAAAATTTACATTTATTCGCCTGGAGGATGCTGGCTCGAAAAGCTGTGAAATAATGACTCAGCTTACGGTGATGGAAACAGCTGGAAATCGTCACGTTCGAGAAATGACCGTTATGTCCAAAAGTGCCCACGATAAATTCAAGGCTTTCGATGAAGCCAAACAAAGTCGCTTGATCCAAATGGCGTGGGAGGATCGGACGAGCTTTGATGCAATTCAACGTCAGTTTGACTTAACCCCGGGCGAAGTGATTATCATCATGAGACGAGCTTTGCAGCCAACATCGTTTCAACTCTGGCGAAAACGAACCGCCGGCAGAACAACAAAACACGATCGTCGGTTTGAACAAATGCTGGGGCAAGATAAACTGCGTCGCTTTCGGGCACGGGGCCAACGGGGCTAAGAGCAATTTTACAATCGAAAAGGGCTGGTATGGCCTCGAAGATTTTATTGCCAGGTTTTAACGTCAAAGATCTTGCTGTGATTCCCTGGTATCCATCGGACGAGTGTTACGAACAATTTCGCAACACGGCCCTCGATCCTGACAGATTTTTTTCAACCTATGCTAATTGGCGTCGCGCCGCACTGGAGCATGAAAGTAGAACACTCAGCAATGGTTTTGAGATGATCCGGAGTCGAGTCGCTTATTCAGAATTTGAAATTTGGATCGGGATCAACGGCAAGGGCAATGATCACCAATCTCGATCGGAGTTCGCATACTATCGTCTGCAATCGCTGTTCGAACGACCAAGCAACCATTGATGATGGGCCAGTTGAAGGGTGGCATTCAACTGTGTGTTGGTTACCAACCTACAGGGGAAGGTTGTTCGCCCACCATCATTTTCGTTTTGGATTCGTTCCCCAGCTTGATAGCAATCGCTTATTTTTCCGAAGTTCCACCCGATCCGTTTGCTAGAGACGAAGTGTACATGATGGTGATGGCCCCGGCAGCCAACAAACTCCAGGGCATCCAGTCTTTCGTCTGAATTTCTCGGTTGTAAGCGGGGATTTTTGTCTGTTGGTAGCCCGCTGGTAAAAAGTTAGGCGTGTTAAGGTTATTGTTGCCGTAGGGCGTGGGCGAGACCAACCTGGGCAGTCTCCGGGAATCGGAAAGCACGAATTTTTCCACGACAAGCGTCTCGGCTCCCAGTACCACTAAAAATATTCCCAGGGCCCAAAAAAAAGGTTTCCACATCGATCTTGCCTCCGCATGAACCCATCGCAATGGCTGGACCGAAAGTCCAACCTCTGTCTCAGGAATCGGCCGGTTTGGGCCCGTAAATGATGCGGAAACCAAAAAACGCTTCGATTCAACTCGAACCGCCATCTTAAAAATGGAAATGAAGAATTGACTGCGATATAGCGTAGAGTCGCTAAACACCATACAATGCTCGTTGAGAGTCTACTGCTTTCACTTGCCATGCGATCGGGCAAGTCATCTCACCGAAATCATTCCAACAATCCAAATCATTCCAACTTTAAAGTGGGCGTTTTAATGGAACGGCAGGATTCACCCCAATATGAGTTAAATGCGAATCACCGC
>JBGSIY010000749.1:0-3147 GCA_041742275.1 Pirellulaceae bacterium
ATTTCTTCGGTGATGTACACTTTCATATGCAACTTGCCATTGTGGACCATAAAAGTATGACCGACAAATTCCGGAATGACTGTACAAGAACGAGCCCATGTTTTGATCGGATCCTTCTTGCCTTCAGCCTCAAGCTTCATGACCTTTTTGTAAACGTTTTGATCTACAAACGGGCCTTTTTTTTGCGATCTACTCATGACTCATTCTTCTAATAACTTGTGCCAATGTTTCAAATATCCTCGCGCTTTCGCTGGCAGATAAACCTGCCCACCGACCAACGCGTGGTCATCTCTACCAATCCAACTCTACCGCAATTTCAACTGGCCGTATCGGCGAGACCGACGTCGACGCAAGATTGCCGAGTTCGAGGCCTTGCCACGCTGACGCGTCGTACCTCCCTTTGCCGGCTTGCCCTGCGGGCTCACTGGATGTCGACCCCCTTTTGTTCGACCCTCACCACCACCGTGTGGATGGTCAATCGGGTTCATGGCCGTACCGCGAACATGAGGACGACGCCCCAACCATCGCATACGCCCCGCCTTGCCCAACACAACGTTCATGTGGTCCGAATTACCCACCTTGCCGATCGTCGCCCGACAATTGGCGGGCACTCGACGAATCTCACCGCTGGGCAGCGAAATCTGAGCCCATCCTGAATCACGAGCCATCAAGGTCGCACTCGAGCCAGCACTTCGGCACAACTCGCCACCCTGACCGGGCTTCAATTCAATATTATGTATTTCCGTCGACAACGGAATGTTTTTCAACGGCAAGCAGTTTCCAATGACTGGCGGCGCATCCGGGCCATTCATGACCTTAGCTCCTGCCACCAATCCATCAGGTGCAATCACATAACGTTTTTCACCGTCAGAGAACTTCAACAACGCGATTCGAGCGCTTCGATTCGGATCGTACTGAATCGAATCAACAATCGCTTGGATCGAATCCTTGTCACGACGAAAGTCAATCATGCGATACATCCGCTTATGACCGCCGCCTCGATGCCGCGCCGTAATTTTACCTTGATTATTGCGCCCGCCATGCTTCTTCAGCGGCTTCATCAAGCTCTTCTCAGGCTTGGCACCTTTCGTCAATTCAGCAAAATCGCTAACCGAGGCGTCACGACGACCGGCTGACGTTGGCTTGTACTTTCGAATTCCCATCGATCCAATCCTACTTTATATGCATCACTGACGACCCCAATGTGCCGCCAACCCAATTTTTCACTCAACCACACAGCTCAACGGACTTAACGCAACCCCAGGACTAAACAAAGTCAATTCGCGCATCACCCTTCAACCGCACAACCGCCTTCTTCGAGCCCTTGGTCCGCCCCAAGGTCGCACGATATCGACGACTTTTACCCTTACGATTCTGAGTGGCTACCTTCCGCACTTCGACACCAAACAACGTCTCAACGGCGTGCTTGATCTCAGTCTTGGTCGCCAACGGATTTACTTCAAAGGCGTAATGATTCGCCGTTTCCGACTGAAACACACCTTTCTCCGTCACCAAAGGCCGCAACACAATCTGGTGCGGCTCCAGCTTTAGCTTCCGCTCAGCTACCGCTTGTTTTTTGCCTGCCACTTTTGACATTTCAATGAACTCCAACTAATCCCGAATCGCATCTCTCACAACGGATCCCGACATGACCCTACTAGCCACGCGGAACACTCATCCCCAACCACACTAAACGGCCTTCGCGTCCGCTCGACCCTTAACCCAATCCAACGCCGCACGAGTAAACACCACGCGACTCGGACGCAACACTGACCAGGCATTCAACTCAGCGACCGGCGAAACACTCACTCGATCAATATTCCGTGCACTTCGATAGACTACGGGGTCCAAACCATCCGTCGTGATCAAGGCACTTTGCCCCTGCAATCCAACAGCCTTCAAAAAGCGGGCAACCTCTTTTGTCTTAGGTGCCGACAAACCAAAATCATCAACCACCACCACCTGCTGATCCTGAATCTTTCCCGCAATCGCCATCCGAGTCGCCAAGCGAACTGCTTTCTTCGGCAACCGATAGGAAAAATCCCGAGTCCGCAAGGCAAACGCATGACCACCACCACGCCGAACATTGGAACGCTTGCTACCCGCACGAGCGTTGCCTGTCCCCTTTTGCCGATACATTTTTTTCGTCGAACCGGCAACCTCAGAACGGGATTTTGTTCCCCGAGTTCCTTGACGCTGATTCGCCTGATACATCACCACAACATCATGCAACAACTGCTTGTTAATTGTTTCTGCAATCACAGCAGGATCGATCTCGTACTTGCCGATCTCTTTGCCTGACTTATCGTATAACGGAAGGGTCGCCATTTGCGTCTGCACCTTAACTCAATAACTCACGAACACTTTTATAATCACGAACACCGAACCAACAACCTAGCCCCGAAAACCTAGCCCCAAAGACCTAGCCCTTGCGGTTCGTCTCACGCACAACCACATATCCACCGGTCGGCCCAGGCACAGCACCCTTCACCAACAAAATATTTAAATCAGCATCCACTCGCACCAACTTCAAATTGCGAGCCGTCATCTGAGCATTTCCGTACTGCCCAGCCATCTTCTTGCCCTTTTTCGGACGCCCGCTACCGCCACCCGACGCCAACGAACCCGTACCACCTTGCTGACGATGACACTTCTTAACACCGTGCGAAGCCCGCTGACCCTTGAACCCGTGTCGCTTCATAACACCCGAATAACCACGACCACGCGTCACGCCAACGACATCCACAGCAGTGACATCACCCAGAACATTCACATTGATTTCCTGGCCAACTGTCACGTCACCGACATCGCCACGAATTTCGCGAATCATTTTCTTGGGCTCACAACCCGCTTTGGCAAGCAACTCAACGCCACCAGAACCCAATCGTTCCGCACGCTTGCTCTTAATAGATGCCACATGACCACGCTCAGCGCGACTGGCCTGACTGGAGCGCGAACGCGTCTCCTTAGAAGGTCGTTTCTTATCCAAAAAACCCAACTGAACAGCAGCGTAACCGTCTCGCTCGACGGTTCGTATCTGAAGCACATGACAAGGACCTGCCTCAATCACAGTCACCGGAGTCACCTTACCGGACTCCAGATCAAATACCTGGGTCATCCCGACCTTACGGCCAAGTATGCCTTTAC
>JBGSIY010000750.1:0-7580 GCA_041742275.1 Pirellulaceae bacterium
GGGAACTGGTGACGCCAGCATTCGGGTCAGGCTCGGCCTCGGGCAGCTCAAACAGTTCAAATTTGTTTTCGCGATAGCGGCAGGCGCCCTGCAGGGTGCCGACCCATAAGACGTCTTGACTGTCTATCAGAATGCTCCAGACATCTTGATGCGGGAGCCCATCGTCTTCGGTCAGGTGGGTAAACTTTGTCCCATCAAACTTGGTCACTCCACAGTCCGTGCCAAACCAGAGATTGCCCTGTTTGTCCTGAACGATTCCCCGAACGGCAGTGCCGCCAAAGCCATCGTCAAATTGGAACGTTCGAAATGATGTTCCATCAAATCGTCCAACACCGTCACCGTTGGTGCCGAACCAGAGATTGCCATCGCGATCTTGAAAGATCCTGCGAACGTAGTCACTGATACGCAGCGGATCGGGTTGCTGAGCAGGATCTCCGGTGTACTTTTGCATGTCGAGTTTTTGGGGATTGCCGAGATCAATGAGATTTCCAACTCCCCGCTCTTGATCTTGGCGAAGGTCTGCGGGATTTTCCTGGGCGTTGGCCGGATCAACTGCCGATATTGCAATCAGCGTCCCGATCCAGATAAAACAGCTTTTGTTCATTTCAGTTTCCCTTGTGGTTTTTGGATGCGAACCCGTTTGAGTTCGGTCCAGACTTCGTGATTAAATGGCTGGGGTGACATCTCAAAGGCAACCAGGTGCTTGTCGCCGCGTTCGGATTTCTGAACCCGGGCATTCAGTGAAATCCACTCTTTGGTTCTAAAAGCGTCGTAGATCCGAAGCCGGCCCCGAAATTCGTCGCCGTCTTGAATGAACACGGCGACCGGCTTTTGCAAAGTGTCTGGGTCTATTTCGCCACCCTGGGCTACGGCGCGAGACAGCCCGTCGAAATAAATTTGGATCAGGTCGGCAAGCTGTGCTTCGGTTAACTGCGGGTCTTCATCTATCTGCCACACCATTTTGTAGGTCCAGAACTCGGGGCTGTCGGGCTGGGACCAACCTGGTGCAAACCGGATGTCTTCGTAGCCATTGAATTTGATCGAGGGAGCAAAAGAGAGCGGGAAGGGTATTTGTTCAGCACCCCAATCATCGGGGGCCTCCAGTATTTTCTCAAATTCCTGATTGGACTTTTCCTGCCCGTCGCATAACGCAACCCCAACAAAAATACACATGGTGCATAGACTGATTGATTTGAGCATAAATTTTCCTGGTTCGAAAAACTTTCGGACAAAACGGCCTCATTTCTGATTTCGTCGAAGTCGCGTTTCCTTGGTGATAGTATTAACGGGCGCGCGTTACACGGATCTTCGAGACGCTACGATTGCGGAGAATCTGTGAATGCAGGCACAGTGCCAGTGGTGACGTCCGGAGTAAAAGACGACCGTCGTGTGAGGCGCGAAAGTCACTATCGCAACAGTTTACAAGACACTCATTCAAAGAAATTCTCGTTCAAAACCAGTTTTCATTAGTTTGTGTAACGCCCTTGCGTTAACATAGATGTGGCTAGGCAAACTCTTTTTGAATCTGGAAAGTCTCGATGGCGGTTGTAAGTTGTACCCATTGTCCGGAACTGAGCGAACTGCGTGCCTTCGCGCAGGGTGAGGTCTCGGAAGAACGGCTGGAGCAGTTGGCGGAACATATAGTTGCGTGTGAAGCTTGTGGAGAACGGGTTGACGATTGTTCCAAGCAACTAAGGTCGGGTTTGCATACGGAACTACGAGGCTTGCAGGGTTTGAATTGTTTGGAAACCAACTGGGAATCCCCATTGGACTCGATCGAAACCGATCCGATGGTTCCGGAACAGCTGGTGCGTGCGGCTTGCCAAGTTGCTAGAAACTCGTCTCTTTCTTCGTTTCGGTTGGGTTCGTTCCATCTCGATTCCGGTCAACGGCTGGCAAAGGACTTGCAGCAAGGGCCTGTCCGATTGGGGCGATTCGAATTGCAGTCTGTGTTGGGCAGCGGAGCCTTTGGTTTTGTTTTTAAAGCCATGGATACTCAGCTCGGCCGAATCGTCGCCCTCAAAATCCAACGAGCCGGGTCGTTGGCGACGGAGGATGAGGTTGAACGTTTCGTCCGCGAAGCGCACTGCACGGCCCGGCTGAGCCACCCAGGAATTGTAGCAGTCTACGACACACTTTTGTCCGACGATCAAGTCGGCTGTTTGGTAACGGAGTATATTGAAGGTGAATCGCTCGAGCATCGCATCAAGAACCGGCAACTGTCTTTCGAAGTCAGTGCTCAGCTTGTCGCCAGCATGGGTGACGCTGTTCAACATGCGCATGAGAGGGGTGTGATTCATCGCGACCTCAAACCATCCAATATTCTGCTCGATAGCAAGGGCGCTCCGCATGTCACCGACTTTGGAATTGCCAAGATCGCATTTGATTCCACCAGTGCGATGACGGACAATGGCAGCATTCTCGGTACACCCGCGTACATGTCGCCAGAACAAGCCATGGGAGATTCTCGAAACGTCGATGCCAGATCCGACGTCTATAGCCTGGGGGTGATTCTTTATGAACTGCTAACGGGCGAACAACCCTTTCAGGGAAACCGCCGCATGTTGTTGTTGCAGGTCGTTCACGACCCGCCGCGAAATTTGCGGCAACTCAACTCCAATATTCCCCGGGACTTGGAAACGATATGCTTAAAAGCCATGGCGAAAAGCCCTGAGCGCAGGTACTACTCTGCCGGTGACTTGTCGGCCGACCTGCGGCGGTATCTGCAGCGAAAACCAATCAAGGCCAGACCGTTGGGGCCAATGGAAAAACTCATAGGCTGGTGCCGTCGCTATCCCCTGGCGGCAAGTTTGCTGCTGTCAGTTCCGCTGGTTTCGATCAGCGGATTTGCTTATCTCTCAGTACTGTCGACTCAGTTTGTCCAAAACACGGCACTGGAAAGCACTCGCATGGAAGCGAATATGCTCGAAGAAATCAACGAGTATTACAGTGAAGACATCATTGGACGGCCGGATTTCAAAAGCGTTCCGATCACCCATCAATATTTGTCCACTCCCAATTCAATTCCTCTGCCTTTCTCGTTTATGATCGATGCAGGTCGACGCATCACTGCCAGTGAATCGGGCATGCACGTGAAGATCTACAGCGACTATCCCTGGCGCTCCGATTATGAACCTCACGACGATTTTGAAAGTCGGGCGATTCAAGCCTTGGGCCTGGGATGCAGAACCGAGTCGGAAATGGAAAGTGCCAAAGATGCACGATTGTCGAATAAAGAAGATGTTGATGGGCGTTCGTACTATGAATTCTCTGAGGAGGCGGGTACTCCCAAGCTGCGATATGCTCGGGCGCAACTCATGAAAGCGAGCTGCATTGAATGCCATAACCATGATCCGTCCAGCCCGAAACGAAATTGGGTGGTGGGTGAAGTGGCAGGGGTGTTGTCGATTGAACGACCTCTAAAACGTGACATTGAATTGGCGCGAGCCAGCCTGCGAAGCGCTTTCCAGTTGATTGGGGGAATGGCCGCCGGTTTACTGCTGGTATCTTTGATTTTGTTTTGGAAGTCGAGACGTTCATCCGATAATTCAGGAAGGACGATCGATGGCAATCCCTGATTTAACCCTTGTAGCTCGCAACGAGTGCTGCGCGCGTGAAGCGGCCGCGAACGGAACCTCTTGGAGTCTGATTGTCGGCGTCAAACAAAATGATCCGGAAGCGTGGGACCGGTTGGTGAAACTCTATTCGCCCTTGGTTTATTTCTGGTGTCGTCAATCCGGTTTGCGCCAGTCGGATATCAACGACGTGTTTCAAGAAGTGTTTTGTCGACTGGCTCGCAAGATTTCCCTGTTCCGACCGATTGAGAACGGCTGGTTTCGAGGTTGGTTGCGCACTTTGACTCGCAATCAGGTGGTGGATCATTTCAGAAAATCGCAACATGAACCGGAGGCCGCTGGTGGTACGGGCGCTCAACAATTGCTGGAACAGATTGCAGCGCCTACAGTCCCTGGCAACGGCGATCTGTCGTTCGGCGATCCTTATCTCAGCGAAACTCAAGTTGAAACCCGATTGCAGCTTTCGCTGCTTCATCAGGCATTAGAGAATATTCGTGCCCATTTTTCTGATACCACCTTTAAGGCGTTTTGGATGGTTGCCATCGAAGGACGCGAAACAGCCGAAGTCGCCATGCTCTTGGGAATGCGAACAGGGACGATTCGTGTGGCCAAGTCACGAATCCTTAAACGCCTGCGAATGGAATTGGGCGACGCAATCGATTGAGTATGAGGTGAAATATTGTGTCGCGGCACGAAAATTAACAAACGGCGCGGTGGGTCAAATCAGTGGGACCGGTGGAAGCAGCGCTTTGTTAATTGGTGAATCGGAGAAAGGACTCATGCATTTGCAAATGAGGAAGCTGAGAATTTATCGTCAGAACCAAAAACTGGCTACATTCAACGAGCAGTGAGGAGCCGAATTGATGAACAGACGCTTTAAAAATGGGCTCCCAGAGCACAATTTTGATGCGATTGATCGAGTGACCATCCCCTTGCTGTCTTTCGCGAATGCTCCAATTTGGTGGGTAAGGTTTTCAGCGATGTGCTCGTCTTGAAATATGTAGCTGCCAGTTGTTTGCTCCGCCGAGACGAGCCCGAGGCGGAAGCGGCGTCGCGAATATGTGGCGTCTCCGGATGAGCCGTTGCAAGTCCATTGCCGGTATCCCATTGCACGGGGAGCACGCCCCATTGTTGATTGGTAAAAGGGTAGGGGGCTGTTGCGTTTGCGATTTTGGGTTGATTCCGGATGAGTATCGCCAGAATCACAATTTTGCTACAGACAACCCACGGACAGGACGCATCGCAGGTAGATCGGAAGCCTGGTGCCAACCATCTGTTGTATCGCCAGATCGGCCCCCAATCTGCTGTATCTCCGAAATTCGGTTTTCCTGCCGTAGGTGTGATGGCCGGGAGTGCCATTTCAGATTAAGGGGAAAGTGATGCGGCTGTATCAGCGCGCCGTACGGGTTTGATTGAATTACCAAATATGTCTCGGAGTTTTTATTGGTTATCGTCGTCGTTCTAAAAAACGGGGCGATGAATTATCCTGTTACGGGAATTTGGCTGGCTAAACTTTGTTGACGACCCACACAATATTTTTACCGTCAATCGTTTCTTTCAGTCGCAAACAAAATAATCTTCCTCGCTTTACTTTGACTTGACCGTCTAATACAAGTTCCTCCGAAAAAGTCGCTTGCTCAACATCAAACGTAGTAAGAAAATCAACGCCACCTACCGTTTGTCGACAACGGTCTGCAAACAGAGCTTCGGTTACAATTTCTTGTTCGTTATAAACAAACTTCGTCGTCACGATACTCAAATTATATTTTTTCCCCTGCAGTAAATTATTGATTTCAGCATCCGGACTTTGGAATTTAACCGGCAAAACTCGATTGGCAATTCGGACGCTCGCGTTGGCGATGGGTGACGTGGGGATTCCCCCCGAATATTCACCATTCCCTATTTTGTGAGAAGCTGCCAACGACTCTATTCGTCCCACAAAACGTTCCTCCAAAGGAGCCCATAATTGCAGGTCATTTACACTCGTTATCTCACAGCCCAATTGTGTCGGCTCAAGCGGTTCTGATGTAATTACGTAACCCCAATGAAAAGGGGCAACGCAACAGGAGGCTATATAAAAATACAAATTACCTGACTGGTGTGAATAATAGATTGGGTAAGTAGGTTGGTTTAAGAAGAACGCGGCAAATTCTGACGAATTCATTTTGCACCTGTTGATTAAAAAAGGTTACTTGAGTCTGCGAACACACCGAAAACCGACTTGTGGCGATTGTGTGGAAAATCGTTCCTCCGAAATCGGCAAGATACCTTGAACCAGCATTTGCTCGGCCGATTGATCGCATTTGAGAAACCCAAAAACTTGGCGAATTTGAAAATCTGCGCCGCGGGCAAGCTGATTGGTATTGGGAATCATGATTTGTTCCGCAGTGTCTTCGGTCCATTCTGCGGGGGGACTTAGTAAATTGAGAATCGGGGGCGTGGTTTGAGTTTGCTCGAAGGTAGAAAGACTGAGAAGAAACTCGGCTACCTCGTCTTGGTTCGGTCCGGTTTCCCAAGGAAACTTAGATTGATTGTAATTCGTAGTCACGATTAGGTACTCCCACAGACTGGGAACGTTTTTGCCAACTCGTTCGGCATAAGCGACGGCTTGGTCGTAAGTAACACTATGGACCGGATCAGACGTTTGCTGATTTCTCCCCACGCGAGCTTGGGGGAAAACTGCCAAAAATTCGCCCGCAGTGACCTCCGCGGCATCGATGAGGAAATTTGTTACCGTGTGAGGCTTGCCTGCGATACTTAAGGGCAAACCTGACGAAAGCGGAATTTCAAATGTGTCGCCGCCATAATAAACCATTCCCTCATTCAGTTGGGCCACAGGAGTGATCGTAATCGTTGGCAAAACAGCTTGGCGGTCTTGCCATTGCCAAGATAAATGCGGAACGGGTCCCATTCCCAAGTAATCGACTACAGGTAAGTCACCACGATTAGGGACAGTGCGCAGTACTTCAAAATATTCCTGATCCGTTACTGCGATCACTTTGTAAAGTCCCGGGGATAGTGAAATCGTTTCGCCACTCTGGCCGAGGGAGATTTGCTCTCGTTGCCACACAGCCGTTTGAGTATCAAATGGAATCCAACTTAATTGTGCACCAGGCGGCTGAGTTTCCAGCAATACGGTTGTGGTTATCGGGATACGAGGCGCGTTGCCGCGAAACCAAAATAAGCTGCTGACCAAGGCGGCACACAACAAAATGGTAATAGCCCACAGTCCATAACGACGCATGCTGGCTATAACGACACGTGTTTCCAGGTGACGATAGGCAGAGACCGATCGGCCACTTTGAAAACGTTGGAGTTCCGTCATAAACACGGCAGCCGTTGGATAGCGATCATCGATGCTCTTGGCCATGGCCTTGAGGGTGATTGCCTCAAGTGCAGGAGGAATCTGCCGGTTGATTTGTCGAGGAGCCAACGGAAGACGGTGACAAATTTCTTCGTAGATGCTATCGGATAGTCCAGAAAAGGGTAGCGTCTTGGTGATCAATTGGTACAAAATCACACCGAGTGCGTAGACATCAGTCCAAGTATCAATTTTATCAAGTTGACCTTGGACTTGTTCCGGCGACATAAACGCGGGTGTTCCGACCGGGCTGCCCATCTTGGCGATTGACTTAAAGGAATGATCGCGACTATGGGACAAGCCGAAATCCAAAATATTTGGGTCGTCAGCAGCGTCCATTAGGATGTTGCCTGGTTTCAGGTCGCGGTGAATGACACCGCCTTGGTGGGCGAACTCCACCGCATCAGCCAGTTTAATCATCAACAACACAATTTCATTGAGCGTCAGCGTGCGATCTGCTGCCCAACGCCCCAAGGTCTTTCCGTCAATAAAGTCGCTGACAATAAAAGTGCGGCCTGCAGATTCTCCCACATCATAGATTCGTACGATTCTTGGGTGCCTTAAACGACTGGCTGCCTGGGCTTCCCGCAACAGTTCGTCGCGTATTTCCGATTGAACTTGTGGGACTTTGATCGCAACTTCCC
>JBGSIY010000751.1:0-3762 GCA_041742275.1 Pirellulaceae bacterium
TTCAGACGCATGTCTTCGGCTTTTTTACCTGTTCCGCGAAATTTCATAGTGTTGTTCGCATTCTGTTGATCGTCAAAGTAGGAAAACCGTGTCTACCGATTTTCTTTGACACGGAGCCGAAACGTTTCGAGTTCATGTTCCTGGCATTTCGCAATAAGTTGTTGAACCATGCCTGACTCTGTGTCTTGGTGTCCTCGGATGATCACACTGATTTCAGCGGGCGAGGCGACATTGAGACGTTGTGCGGCGACAATTTCCCGACGCAGGATGCTATTGAGGAATTCGATCTTCTCGACGCGTTGCCCGTCAAAAATCACGCTACCGTCTTGATCCAGATTGAGGATGATTTTGTATTTGTCGATTTCTTCGAGAGGTTTGGCGATTTCGCTGGTTGGTAATTCAATTTCTTCCGCGCGATCCACATCTGAAAAGTTGATCACGATCATGAAGAAGGCGATTAGCTGAAACGTCATGTCGATCATGGGGGTCAAATCCGCTTCCATGAGTTCTTGTTTTTTTCGCGTGAATCGCATCGGATTGAGTTCTGCGAGTAAGTTGATTGTTCGATTGTGAATTCGAGGACAGAAAATGCCTAGCCGCTCGAAGATTCCGGTTTAGGATTCAGATTTTTTCGAGGGAACCTTCTCGAAGCGAGCCATGAGGTTGCCGCTAGTGATGCCTACCTCAAGTTCTAATTGCTCGAAGCGATTACGCAATATATTGTAAGCCGCGATGGCCGGAATCGCGATCGCCAGTCCAATCAAGGTCGTAACAAGAGCTTTAGAAATACCGTCAGCCAGTTTGTTGGGGTCGGGAGATCCGCCACCGGTCGCGATCACGAAGAAGGAGCGGATCATTCCATCGACAGTTCCGAACAAGCCGATCATGGGGCTGATGGTTCCGATCAAGGCGAGGTAGCTCAAGCGGTGTTGGATCTTCATGCTTTCCTCTTGACCTACTTCTTGCATGGCTTCCACGGAATGGTCGTATCCACTGGATAATCGTGCGAGTCCGCTGGAGAGGACATTTCCCAAGAAGGATTCATCAGCCTTGGCCAATTCATAAGCGTCTTGGTATTTTTTTTCATCCAACAGGGATTCGAAGCCATCGATTAACGTTTGGGGACAAATGTAATCTCTCCTGGCCGCGATCAGATTCATGATGAAGAGGGCGACGAGAATAAACGACAATCCTAAAAATACGAGGATATAAAGCCATCCCAAGGCATTTCGCAGCCAGCCCAAGACAGAAATGTCTTGGGGGGGCTCGCTGGCCTCAGCTGCGGGGGGCGTGGCAGCAGGAGCCGCCTCGTCTTGCGCCGCCAAGATTACCTGCGGTCCCCAAGTGCCGAAGGGGTTTGGTAACAGGACCGATTGCAAAATGAGCAGCAGCATGGTTGCCATAAAAGGCTTGGCCCAACCCGATTGACTGGAAAACCGCATCGACCTTCTCCGTTGTTCCGCAGGGAGTGACTGTAACTTGATAACGCAGGCGAGCGATTCTTCATCCAATGGGTTTCGTAATCCGATCGTATGAGCTCGTCTCTGTTTTAAGACAAATTCGATTTTAACTCGTCGCCGTCAGTTCGACCAGTAATCTTTCAATCGAAAGGAATAAAACCGCGGGGGGAATGTCGCGAATTAATTCAGTTTTTTGGCCCAACTTGAATTTCGATAGAGCCGATTCAGGTTTTCACGAGCTTCATAAGCCATTTCGTTTTTCTGAAGTTTGGGCCAAATTGTTGCCAGATGATATAACGCCTCGGCATGAGCGTCGGCGGCGGAGTTGAACATCAGGTCGGTATGTAGGAAATCCAACGCCGCTGATTTCAGGTCGCCCTCAGCCAAGTGGCACATGCCCAACACGTTGTAGCAGGCGGCGAACAATTCGGTGTTTTCAGGGTTTTCTGTTTGGATGACTTTTTCGACCAGTTCTCGAGCGGGTTGAATCTTATTGCTGAGGGCCAGCGATTTGGCGTACATGGGCGTCGCCAAGACTTTAAGACGTAGGGCCTCTGGCGATTCGTCGCTGGAGGCGAGAATTCGTTGAAAGATACCTTCGGCTTCGGCTGTTTCGCCCAATCGCAAGTGAGTTTGCCCTAAAAGAAAGGAGCCTTTGAAGCTCAGATCACCGAGGTCTGACGCGACTAACTTGCCAAACTCGATTTTGGCTAGATCATCGCGGCCCACGTCGACAAAAAGGCCACCCAATAATTCTACAATGGTGTAATAATGGTAGCTATTGGGATAAGTGGTCGTGAATTCGAAGGCGATGCTCCCGGCATCTTTCGCAGAAATAGTCCCACCTCGTTTGGCGGACATGGCAGAACCATAGGCCTTGAGAAAAGCAAGTTCCTCAAGAGTAAAACGATCAGTAGGGGTCTTTTCGATCTTGGCAAGCTCAGCCACTCCGTCATCAAAGCGTTCGTTGTCGAAGTTGCGTCGCGCCCGACCAAACTCGGCAGGTTCATCTTCGATGGAGACATTGCGAATATCGCTGACCTCCACTGTAATCGGGCCGTCCGACGATGTGACGGTCAACGATTTAGGGGTCGAACTTTGGAAAGTACCTCGTGCGGGACTTCCGTTGATTTGGAAGATGTTGATCCTCTGAGCATGCGCGTGCGGAATCAACAGTCCCGATCCAGAAACCACCAGCGCTACGGGTAGAATCAAGTGGGTCCAAAGCGAATTCATGAATTGAGTTCGGTGAAAAAGCATGTTCAAGGTCTCACGTGTTTACTGATGGGAGTTGTTGATTTTAATAATTTTTCTATCGGGACGAGTTGAGGATCTTTCGGGGGGGGGACCGAGAGATATTTATTCGCCGTTCTATTGTTTGCCCAAACGTTGTTCTAGGGCTAGGTATCTGGATTTAAACTTATCGCCACCCAGGTCAGGAAAGCGAGCTTTCGAGCGTTCCATTTCTGTTTTGGCGGCTTTGAACGCCGCATCTGATTTTGCAGCGATTGATTTTACAGCGATACTGTATTCGAGTTGGCACTCCATTGATCTAATATTGACTTCATGAAACGAGTCAATAAGTTTGTCTTGATTCCGCGTGACCTCCATCAATTTTCGCCAGCCCCAGATGGCGGGTGCGGAACGTTTGGTTTTGGGGTCAATGACATTGGGTCCTCCCCCCATCATGGCTTCTTCGTAGGCCCGGATACGATTGGTTTTGTTGCCCCATTCTTGCAGGGTCGCGGCGGCATCGATTTGTAGTTCCAGAGCGTTCCGCTCGGCCAGCAGTGAGCCAAACTCGGCAATAGCCGCTTCGTAGTTCCCCGCGCCGGCCAGGGCGAGTGCTTTGGCGCGGCGAATACGGATCTTAGTGAGTTCGGGGTCGGCTTGTCCTGCGAGGTTGGAACCCTCGGCCTTGGTCAAAGCGGCAACGGCCTGTAGATAGATGGCTGTGGTTGCCTCGTTGGCTTCGGCGTTTTTAAGGGAGCTTGCGGTTTCCATGAGCGTTTGCCCGGCCCACAACAGGACGTCGCATTGGTTGGAATCGCGGCTCATGGACTCCAGGAAATTAGCGAGATTGCGAGCCAAATTAATTTTCTCCTGCGGGTCTTTCATTCCTGCGAATTGTTCTTTTAGTTCCGCCGTGACCATACCGTAGATCGCGGTCATTTCAGCATTAGCTGACTCGCCAGCCGTTTTTTCAAGAAGTTCCTGAAGTGCCTGCAAGACGCCTTGGGTCTTAGCAATCCAGCTCTGCGGGTCTTGGCCCGATTTCATGGAGGCGAGGTAGGAGCTGATG
>JBGSIY010000752.1:0-1658 GCA_041742275.1 Pirellulaceae bacterium
CTTTTCCCCGAGATCCGCAGGAAGACGATGAGTGCGACGTAGGCCAGCAATCCGACGATTAGCGTCCGCAGGAGGCTTTCCCACCCGTTGAAAAACATGGGCTCCAATTCACACCTCCGTTACCGAACGGACTTGGGAACCAAGTCACCGCGTTTAATGTTGTTATCTGGTGACGACGCTGTGGACGGCTTCAGTCAACCCTTTTGTTCCACCGCCCCACTCTGCTGCAATCACAATCAATTCAAAACCAATTAAAAATAACGAAGGCGAATTTCTTAACCTCACGTTCATTGGAAATCGAACAACTGGCCCAGCGCATCGTGAACTCGCAGACGTGGCGATTATACAGTGCAATATTGATAAACGTAAAGTCGGTCCGATTCGTCCTTCCGTCGGTTCAGATATTTAGCAGCCATTTTTTATCATCTCGACTTCCTCAGTTGACAAAGTTGTGCCAAAAAATCGCAACAATCCATGTTGTCACGTTCCATGCAATTTCGGAAACGGACGTTGAACATTCGTTAGTCTCATTGCGAATCTGCAAAGGTAACCTCGAGACACCTTGAACGTGTGGGGCTGATCAGTGATGCATGGCGCTGGGCTCCGTTGACCGATTTCGCGATTCAATATGAGAAATATAATAGATGTCGAGTCAACCGTGGCCGCAGTTATAATCTGTCATCGTTCAACTTTCAAAGCACGATTATTGCTACATACTGAACAAGTACGGCCTTCCTGACCGACGGTCGCCGGTGATCGATTGCGAGCAAAAATCGTTGCCCGATTCCAGTCGTGCATCGAACCTGTTCGATTGACAAGGCTAACAGGGGATTTCGCTGGTTCGCCTAATCAATCGCTGCCACTTCATTGCCGGAATTTAATCAACATGCATTCAGTTTCCGCGTTTGAAAACCAATGGCGGATTCCCGCATTTTAACTTCAATACTAGCTGTCGCAAAACGCATATATTTACCTGCAACGCGACAACCAACAGATCGAGCCCGACGCACTTGCAATTAGCGAAACATTACAGAGTCCCCAATATGCACTACAGAATAACCATGGTTCAAAATGCGGATTCGATCGGCGAATTGAGTGGACCAATTGGTTTGGCTCGGCGGCGATTCGCAAGAAGCGACAACACGGCGAGGACCAAACTCACACAGGATGCAGCTAGTGCTGCGTACGCTCCCCAACGTGGTGTAATATCAAACTCTAATACGATTGGAGCTTCACCTATCGGACCATCGGACGTCCCCACCCCGACAGCAGTATCTGGACCTTGAAGAAAGAAGAGTAGAAAGCCAACTTGAATTACAATCAGCGCAATTGTAACAAGCCAAGGCCAATTCGCCTTGGGCTGGTGCCAATTATAAATCGAACCAAATATCCCGAACAATAGTGCCATACACGCTGCAGCCAGTGAAGGCATACCATGATAGGGGAAACGATATCCTGGGATGACAAACCGCCATTGCAAGAAGTAAAAGAATATCCCAATTAGGGCAACGACGCTCCAAATAACAAACAATTGATTTCGCCAATGTTGCATTTACCGATTCCTTATAGCCATCACCAGCCAAACAACAACGCACCGAACAAACTGAGCGAGCGACTCTGTTCTGAAAACTCGCTTCTCAGGCCATCTGCCGACATTT
>JBGSIY010000753.1:0-3081 GCA_041742275.1 Pirellulaceae bacterium
TCCGAGAGCAGTGCCAAAAGTACTTGGGTCCTCGGAGCGGGACCGTTTCAAAAGGGCTCGATTCACAAAGGCTATCGATTTGCCGGTGAAAGACTCAGCAACAAAAATAGCGATGAAGCGTCCAACCCCAGCATTCAGTTCGCTTCGGAGCACCTGTTTTCCAATCCTCAACACGGTTCGAGGTTGAACCGGACGGCCGAGAATGAAACCGAAAGTATCAACCTGAACGATTCACCCGCCAAACGATAGGGCTCGAGAGCTCCCCCTTTTTTCCGTGTCAGATTGCCGGGCTCGTTTTGCTTACCCACAAATAACGAAACGCTGTAAAAAAAATGCGACCGCCTTCGATTCGGTTCACTATGTTAGGGTTGAAATTTAATTCACGATTGAAATCCAAATCAAATGAACTGATTGATAATATTTTCAAAAAGTTCTTGGCGCCCACTTTGGTTGGGTTCGGATTCACCTGTGGCCAACATCAATTCGGACAGGGTAGCAAAATCGTGTTTTCCTTTTTCAATATCGGCCCCCAAGCCTGAATCCCAGCTTGAGTATCGGTCCTTCACCATCGCATCCAACCGTCCGTCAGCTCGGATGGCGGCGGCAATCCGCAGTCCCCGAGCAAACGCGTCCATTCCGCCGACATGGGCATGCAGTAAATCAAGCGGGTCAATACTCTCCCTACGGACTTTGGCATCAAAGTTAACGCCCCCTGGAGCGACACCGCCATATTTCAACAGAATCAACATGACTTGGGCTGTGAGATAAATGCTGGTCGGGAATTGATCCGTATCCCAGCCCAGAAGTTCGTCGCCCGTATTTGCATCGATGGATCCCAAGCAGCCTTGACCGCCAGCATAATCCAGTTCGTGCATCATCGAATGGCCCGCCAACGTGGCATGGTTCGTTTCGATGTTCAATTTAAACGAGTCGATCAAATCGTAGGCCCGCAGAAAATTAATACAGGCTGCGGCGTCGCTATCGTACTGGTGTTTGGTTGGCTCTTTTGGTTTCGGTTCAATTAGGTAGGTTCCGCGAAAATCAATTGTCTTTCCGAACTCGACTGCCATTTGGAGGAATTGTCCCAAGTGGTCGATTTCGCGTTTCATGTCAGTGTTGTACAGGGATTGATATCCCTCGCGACCGCCCCAAAAGACATAATTTTCGCCACCCAATTCAACGGTCACTTCCATCGCTTTTTTGACTTGAGCCGCCGCGTAGGCAAACACGGAAGCATTGCAACTGGTCGAGGCACCATGCATGTAGCGAGGATTGCTGAACAGATTGGCTGTTCCCCATAACAATTTAATCCCCGTGCGTTCTTGTTCCTCTTTCAGCGTTTTTACCACCGCGTCTAAATTCTGGTGGCTTTCGGATAAGGTGCGTCCCTCGGGTGCGACGTCCCGATCGTGGAAGGCGTAGAAGGGAACACCCAATTTCTCCATGAACTTGAAGGCCATTCGCACACGGTTTTGTGCGTTTTCAATTGATTCCGAGCCGTCATCCCAGGGCCGCAACAGTGTGGGAGCCCCAAACGGATCGGCTCCATTTCCACGGAAGGTATGCCAATACACGACACTAAAACGGAGGTGGTCCCGCATGGTTTTACCTTCGATCACTTCATCGGGGTTGTACCAGCGAAACGCCAATGGATTTTTCGATTCAGGGCCTTCGTAAGGAATAGGTGCTTGGGATTCGAACGAGCTCATCTTTTACTTTTTCTCTTTCTGAGGCAACGGATTGGACCTAAGGATCTGGCCAGAAACAATTCCCCTAATAACCAATAACTGTCATTCGGGGGCGTACGCTGTCTTGCACCCGGCGATTGATGGTTAACAATGGGGTTTTGTTTCAGCACTACTCCTGAGTAACGTGTCGGGACGGAATCCCATCTGAACAGATTGGCGGTTATGGCCATGTCGTCCCTTGATCTGCATTGCGTTTATCAACGACTTTTTTGAATCAAAACAAAATGGGACAACAGACAATGATTGTCGAACGAGAAAGTCAATTTGGCAACTCCCCCTGGAGGGCTGCGGCTCGCCCTTGTTGACCCAATGTGGCCCATGATGCAGACATCTTAATTTTTGGCTCCAAATCGTTTGCGGAGCCAATCCCCGACGGTGGGAGAAAACACAGCGATGCGAAAAAGCCACTTGGCCTTCGCTGGAAGAACTAATTCTCGTTTGCCAGCGGCGGCAGCCTTCAAAATCGCGTGGGCCAGCGGGAGTGGCTGCAGTCCCTTGATTTTGGCACCGGCTCCCGGGCGATGAGCCACAGCGGGCAAGGCGTCCATTTCCCTTTGGTACCGAACTCCGGCATCGGCCCGCGCGATCGGCCCCGGGCAGACTAACAAAACGGTGGACAACTCCGTGACCTCGAATCGCAATTGGTCGGTGTAGGCCGCCACCGCCGCCTTGCTGGCGACATAGGGCCCCATCCACGGCCAAGGTGTTTTGGCTGCCAGGCTGGCGATGTTAATCACACCACCGCGGCGCGGGAGTAGATAGGGCAGGGCCGATTGTGTGCAGTTGACAGTGCTCAAAAAATTGACACGCATCTGATCCCAAAACAATTCACTACTCGCCGAAACCATCTCGACTCGCGTCGAGGCCCCCACGTTATTGATCAACCAGTCAATTCCGCCGGCGAGTTCGGCCACCTTTTCGATCGCTAGTCGGGCACTACCCATGTCGGTGACATCAGCAGCGATAAATCGGGCCGGCGCCAGCTCTTCCGCCAGCGAATCCCAAACTGCCGCGTTCCGGGCAATGACAAAAACGTTCGCCCCAGCAGCCACCAATTCACGCGTCAGCACCAACCCAAGCCCCTTGGTTCCCCCAGTGATCACCACAGTCTTGCTCTTCCAGAATTTTTCGTCCATTGGTTCCTTATTTTCCCGACCGGCGATTTTTTTATTCACTGTTGTATGATTTTCAGACCCTGCGGACCCCGCAGGCGCTGAACACGATGGACTCGACACATGTTGTGAAGTTTAGCAAATTTTCAGACGGCATTCGATGCGCGGACATTAATGCGGCTCAGTTGAAACTGCTAAAGGAGTCGGTTTTTCAATCGATG
>JBGSIY010000754.1:0-7503 GCA_041742275.1 Pirellulaceae bacterium
CTCGAATTTCAATAATTGTTTGTATTAATAGAAAGCCACTTTTCAAGGTCAGCGCTCTCAGACATTAATTTCGTTTCGTCGAGATTTCCAGACAAAAGGTCTTCGATGTCCAACTGCGCCTCTCGCACCAATGACTCGCACTCGTCATCTGCTGTAAGTGAAGCAGCCAAAAGCACTTCCAGATCACTAGTACCGTCTTCTTTCCATGGGACATACAACTTATGTAAATCGTTCTCATCCAGCCTTCGCCGGCTAAGTGAGCTTGACCTTGTTAAGAAGCTAGCCTGAACTCGAATCCATAATGAACGCAATAAAGCGGCAAGTAGATTGGGAAATTGTTCATATTGCGACTTGATTCGAAGTATTGAAAACTCAGGCGAACACACTACAGTTGCGTTAAGGTTTATTGGAATGACAGCAACCCGTGGTTCCTGAGGGTTTAGTGTGGAGTAGAGAATATCACCCGGAAAAACCATGGTTCCAGATGACTCGTATCTCGATTTTGCGGCATTGCCCCAGTCGACAGAGCCATGGGGAGCGACATCCAAAACGCTTATGAAAAAACAATCTGGTGCGAGAGGCGGTTTGAGACGTCCACGCTCGCTCGTAGCTATCTCAAAAAAGCTTTGGAACTGCAGACTTTTAAGTTCTTTCAGATGAGACCGAATCGTTCTTGATGCGATATGCTGAGGCCATGGATCAACTCGGTCTGCTGGATCAAAATCACTTGTCCAAGTTGAATCGGACCGCGTTCTAGCGGGGACGTGCCCTAGCAGTTCAAGGGAGTTGCTTTCCAATTCCTCACTGCAGGTCGCTGAAGTCATCCATTGCATAAAGGCTGTTCTCGCCCTTTTTGCAAGCTCACGAAGCCTCTCTGCTTTTGCGATTTTGTTTGCAATCCCACTTTGTATTTCTCGAGATGGAATAGGAATTCGAATCTCACGAAGATCATCAAGGTCAATTCCTAATTGTGCTGAGCCAGCCATATATCTCGACAGATCAGTCTTTCCACTCTGACTAGTTAGATAGGCCAACGCAAACTCATTGACCACAAGATCACGATCAATCGGAAGTAATCCTGTGTGTTGTCCTATCGTTTGATTGGCGCTATCAACCACAATTCCGGCAAGCCGTAGCTCTCCACCGATAGAAACAAGTAGGTCGCCACGCTCACACCAAGCTCGGCGAGTTTCGCGAAACTGACGCTCTGAAATCCGCAAAGCTCGCCTACTGTCCAAGAATACGCCGTCTAAATCTTGGATTCTCAACATTCGGAAATCAGATTGCCCAATCTCGGGCCCTCGTACTCCATTCGTAATCTGTCTATTATTCTTCCGAAGTGAATTAAGCGTCTTGCATTCGAGGCGATCGCGTCGTGACGCATTCGCTAAAAATGAAACGCGATAATAGTCTGCATTTAGCCTTGGCTCTAAAACCGATGTCGCTATCCAACTTACTTCCATTAGTCATTCTCCCATCCAGCTAGCCATGCTCGATCACGAAGTTCGGTTTGCATTGCTCTAAGAGCCTCGCGCTTATAGAACTCCAATAGTCCTTGTCCACCTTGTGTTTTCTTAATGATCTGAACAGATTGTTGCGCGTACCAAAGTGGTAGTGGGACAGACTGCCTGTGATCGAAGTACGTCAATGAAATCAGATCCGAAGTAAGTTGATCAATTGCTTCTGCACCTTGGCGATCATGCCAATGAGCAGCCGAACCGAGGGTTTCCACTTGTATCGGTTGACCTCGCAGTCCTGTTAAATAATGAAACGCCAGAGTGCCACGTTCAATAATGGATTGGGGAAATGCTCGCTTGTCGCGTTTGTCTTGTTCGCGATCGAATGCAGCCGTTCGGTGGTCCGGATTCAGGATTCCCGCTAGTACTCGATCGATGCCAACCGATAGTACTTGAGTCCACTCTTCTCGAACTAAGCGTTCGACTTCGCGATCAATTGGATCTGGGGATATTTGTCGCCCTTGAGCTTCGATCAATCGCAGAAGACTCCCAAATCGGCTTCGTGCTAACGTCACGACTCTCGGGCCAGACTCATTGAAAGGATAGCACCGGTCAATGTGCTTCTCCCAGAAAGCATGTAACCGATCTCGAAGATCGCCGACCTCTCGTCTCAGTTCCGCGTCGTTTTCTTCATCATCGAGTGCTTGTGCATAAACCGCGCGGCCCATCACCAGCGGAATATCCATCACGATGAGGTCTGGTAATGATTCAGCTTCAAAGATCTGCTCCAGCAAATCGTAGATAAGCGAATAGGTCTTCCACGACAGTCGCCGATCAGCTTCTAGTAGCGTCATGTCGCCAACGTCTAGCCGACTATCTTGTCCGCCGTGATTCAAATCTGGTCCAGATGTGATCAGTTCATGAGACACAGCTGCCGCGCCGTATAGTAAACCACCAAACGCACCAATCTTGCGATGGGCAACGGACAATCCAACGCTTCGACGCTTCTTGTCTCGATCGACCGTGATCTTACGAACAAGTCCACCATCTTTCAGTCGAGGCGCGATTCGGTCGATCGCCCGAAGTTGGCGAGTCAACTTTCCAACCGTTCCCATGAGCCCCAATTGGATTTGCGAGGCGATCTCCTGGTACAGAGGCGTCTTTTCATCGTCACTCATTCGTTACCTCCATTTGCAAAAACCGCTCGCCCACGGCGCAAGTGAGCACCCCAACCGTATCGTTTTAGTGCAGACTCCATTGCGTCGACGCTTTCAACCGTTAAGTGAGCTAAAGTTTGCTCGATCGCATCGTCAGTGACGTCAAAACCGATACGGCTTAAGGAGCGAGAGACGGATTGCATATCCCGTTCTCCGTTACCAATGGCAATTGCCAGAACAATCGCGGCCGCATTTGTGTCATCGGAGGCAAGCAACTGTTGTGCAGGGACCGGCGAGACGGTGGTCGATTCACTTATCTGAACGCTCTGAGTGACTAAACAGGCGTCCTGAGTTTGCGACATAATTTGTTCGAGCAAGGCCCGTTGCGATTGCATCTCAACGCCGAACTGCCGACTAGAAACGGCTGCGGTACAGATGACAATCCAGCCAGACGCTTCATGCTCGCGAAATCCGAGCACGGTTGAGCCGAGGCCAGCGATTCCACCCCATTGCCCATTATGCAACTTTGTTTTGATGATGGTTTGGCCTGGTACAGCGCAGGCTGTGCCGTCCTGCCACTGGAATTCATTGAACTCACCAATCGTCAATTGAACAGACGAAGGCGCTTTGATAAATGAATGTAAATCACCTGCCTTGAATCGCGGTACAAGGATTGTCGTCAATCCCGACGCGGCACGAGCAGACAGCAATTTCTTGGACTCTGCAGGAGATTCATACAGCCACATGCCGACAATTACCGCCGGATTTCTAGCGATCGCGAGCTGATCAGTCGAGCACCATTCGAGCTCATCACATATCCTTGGTAGTCCAGCGAGTTCGCGCATCGACCTCTGGGGTTCTAGGGCGGCAATTTTTATCATTTGAGTTTGAGCTCCAGTAACTTAAGTCTCTTGAGCGGATTTACATGACGCTCGTATTCACCGTCCCAATCGATCGTCTTTCCTTCCAACGCTTGCTTACAAAGGCCTTGGTAGTCTTGAAAGTTTGTGCCTTGGACTTCCGCGAAGAACAACTCTCCTTCGCTTTGCATCTGCTGAACCATCGCATCAAAAAGAGCTTTGGTAGCACCAAACGTATCCGCTTTGACATCTGGCCAGCGAAGTGGGTCAGCGCTCCGAACACTTCGAATTCCAGCCGTCGCCTTTATCAACGCGGCATACTTTGACTGGTAAGCAACCTCAAGTGATTGGACAGCCTGAGCTTCTTTACCCTGCAACCGTTCACGTAGATTGGCCGGGCCATTACGCACTTTATCCAAATCCGTCTTTAGCCCATCGACTAGCGTAAGAATTGCTTGCCCAGCTGCTTCCCGATTGTCAGTCCCCTGTCTAATACCACCTTCGCAGATCTCTACACGCAGATCATCTAGATCAGAACGTAGGTCGTCGATTCCAACGTCGTTCTTTACATCATCAGGTGCATCAGCGAAGAAAGCCTCGACCGATTTCAGGCGGTCGTCCAGTTCTCGTACTTCGTTCCTAAGAGATTCCCAGGCGTTCAGTAATTCCTTGAATCCCGCGACCAATTTTCCTGGATGTGTTAGTTGGGCTTCCAAGAAGTCGAGCCGTTCAAAGGCCTCTCTGTACTTTCCATCGCAGATCTTATAGCCGACCGTCATGATCGCGAACGAACTACCGCCCGCCGTAACCGTCTTGTTTGGCTTATCGGCACTGAAGTCAAGTTCCTGTTTAAATGCGCCGAGTGGTCGCATGAGGGCCTGCGTTGGAAATGCCTTTTGGCCATCGCTTAGCTCAAGGACCCGCCTATCGACATCTTCTGCAATCGTAGCAATTTGCTTGATCAAATCGCGTCGCTTCTTTTCGACCTCCGAATAGAATCCATGAAGGACTTTGACTCGTCTCCACAACGGGTAGGTCGGCAGGTTCTGTTGCTGTTCGAAGTCGAGTAGTAAGGCGGGCGCGTAGCGAAAAGCCCGATCCCCTTCAGTATCAAAAACACTTTTCACTGCAAGCTTGACCTTCACGACGACAGAAAGGGCCTTTCTCAATCCTTGCTCATAGGCTGGCATTCCGTCGCTTGTTTCACGATTCAGATCGCTCCACGCTTTACCCACAAAGTCGAGACTCAAATCTTCAAGTTCCTTCCGTGCTCTCTTAAGCCGATCGCGCGCATCTTTGCCTTTGATGTCCATCAATCTTGCGCCTTCATCTTGATGAATCGCCTTAATTGATTGGACGGCTGCTTCAAACCGTGAATCAAGCCAATCTTCAGCGGCCTGAAGTTCACTCTGCAGTACATGCCCAGAAACCTGACGAACGGTCTCGTCGCTATCACGAGAGAGAAGACCAAGATAAGCTTCAACCAGTACTTGATGTCCAACGACATCTCGCGCTCTGACACTCTCATTCAAATCAAACAAGAATGATTTCTCTAAGTCGCCTCTTGTTCGTCCGACGTGGGAGCATCGCTCCATCAGAGAGAGGAAGCAACGTGGTACTTTTGCCACATTCTCTCCGCCCTCAACAACAACCAGTGACGTTCTAGGAGCGTCTTGAAATCTTGGTCCGGGCTCAATTTGCCGAGCTACCAACTTGTCGAAACTATCGCGTTCAGTGTCGCTTGCGAAGACGCCGCTAGAGCTTTGCTTTACGTCGTGGTAGGACTTCCCGCCTAACATAGCAGCATAGCCCTTGCTGAACGCTTCGATCTCTTCCTCACTAACCTTACTGCCATAGAACAAGGGGCGAAGAATAAGCCCTTGTTGATCGAGATCGTCTTTCCAGAGTTTCAGTTCCTGCTCGAGGTGCTGTCGGGCATTCTGGATGACTCCGTTAAACTTTGTAGTTCGGAGATCACTGTCCGAAAACGCCTTGCCCATTAATCCAAGTTGAGCAAGCTTATCGGCAACTTGCCGCGTCAGATTATGAATGACGACAAAGGGCGATACTTTCGGCGTAGCGCGAGCGATCCGCTCACGGAGTTCCAGAACGCGATTATCTTCATCCTCCAGTACGAGAACAATCGGCTGGACCTGTTTGCCGAGGCGGGTCAAAGTTTGCTCAATTTCTGGATCAGTGGCCGCCGTCCCGTAAATCAAGATTGCCGCGCCGTCAGGACCGATACTCAGTGGTGGAAGTGAGGTCGACATTGATATGGCGGGTAACGTCAGTCCTTCGACTGTGTTTACCGCGACCGGAGCGCGTTCCAGATCCCATGCATTGGCAATTCCACACAGCAGAGCACGCTGGCGCTCCTTTGGTGACTGCAAGAGCCTGTCGAATTCCTCAATTAACTTCGTGTTCTTTGCACTGTCTCGTAGCAGTCCTTCGTCACGCTGTTGACGGTTGTTGAGCTGATGGAATCGTTGCAAGAACGTGAAGCTAGGCGCGAGGTATTCCGATGGCCGATTGCTTTCATCACGGACTTCATAAGCGGGCTCGGTTAAGAGTCCGTGCAAATATGGAGCGAACTGAGCAGCTTGATCGCCATACGGAGATAACGCAGATACTTGAGCAGTGAACTCCGTATCGTTCTCGCTTATGAGCAAATGATCTTCGCTCTCGTGTGGCAGAGCAATCTGAGAGAACGATTTGAGGGAGTCCATCACTTCCTTCAAATTAAATCTCGCTTCGCCTGGAAGATAAATGATAGCTCCGGGCTCTGTTTTGAATCCGCAGTTGATCAAGTGCGTCGTAATTCGCATATCCTGCGGTGGCTTTATCTCCCGAAGCTTGCCAAAGAGCCGAACCTTATCGGCGGTTCTGCGATCGAGCAACGATTTTGCGCGTGCTTCACTCAGTTCCTCAGTTCCGATTCTTCGAGGTAGCAGACCGTACATCATCTCTTCGACGATCGACTTGTCCGTACCTAGATCGACGTCATAAGAACCGATTGCGTCTTTGCGGAATACGTGCTCATCGTTGTTCGCAAACCTGCGCATCAATTCGTAGGTTGGAATTGAATTGCCTCGCTGATTCAAATGCATGTAATGCATTATGTGATTGAACCAGCCAAAATTGCGATCTGCAGCGAAGAATGCCGCTTCTTTCAATCCAGCGGGATAGGACTCCAAAGATGTCTTAAATTGAGGACGATGACGCTTCAGATAGTCGAAAAAATCCTCGACATCAGAGAATGTATTTGATCGAAGAGTGTACTGAACGGTACGTCGTTTGATCGCGCCTATCTGACGCAATAAGTCGCCTACGGCGCGCGAGCACAGGAGAAGAAAGTTCACATTCGGAAACTGCTGCCGGTCCTCTTCCGATTTGATAACTCGGGGAATGACCGTAAGCAACTCTTGCTTAATAGCCTTTCTTTCGTCGTCTGGAAGTCCATCTAGATCAACGTCGCTGATGTCTTCGATTTCATCCACTACTATGAGAAGCTGGTAAATACCAATCTCTTTCAAGATCCCAATCGCTTTTCGAGCTGCATCATTTACGTTCGCAACTTTCAATGCGTCCTTCAGACGGTCGAGAATCCCGTCCCAGCCTTTAGGGCGAAGTACTTGTTGAGTCCAATGGATCAGGCGATCTTGATTTTTGCTCAAGTTGCCGGTGTTCTGTTGAGCACGCATGCCTGCAAGTCGCGAAAGCGCCTCGACGGTTGCTGCTGGAATCCAAGTATCCGAACCGAGCTTGTCGTCGAACTCGGTAGTTACCTGAACGTAGCGAATGAAAATAGGGAGCAACCCCTGCTTAAGGGCAGGTTCTAAAATTCGCTGCGGCTCTCGCTCGACGATCCAACTTACATCCGGATTCAGTGCTTCTAAACACACTTCATGTCCAACACGGCTCTTACCAACACCCCATCCACCATGCAGGACAAAAAAGCCAGTTAGCTTGTCATTGGATGTGGAAGTACACTCTTCACAGAAGTGCTTGAGGCGGCCAAATAGCTCTTTC
>JBGSIY010000755.1:0-4055 GCA_041742275.1 Pirellulaceae bacterium
TTGGCAGGTCGCGGCCATAGGCTTGTTGACGCTCGGCGTCGTGGGATGCAATTTTAAGTTTACTTCGGTTGATGGCTATTCTTTCGACTACTCCGGCGTTACGGAAGAGCGGAAGGAGCAAGGAGAAGTGGCCAATTCAGTAAAAAAAGTCACTGTTGATAATCGATTTGGCGACGTGACCTTGATCACGACTGATGGGGATGGCTCATGGGAGTGGTCCGGCAAAGTTTGGGCCGACGAAACGGAAGACGCGCAACGGATTATCGAGCAGATCAAAGTTGTCGGGGTGGACGAAGGCGATAACCTTGTGATTACCGTAATTTTGCCCGAGGCAAGTTCTCAGTTCAACGGCGTGAAGTCCGATCTGCGTGTGACGATCCCTGAGGGAGCCCAGGTGACTGTGGGGAATGCTCACGGAGACATCGAGGTCACAGGCTTGCGGCAAAACGTCGAACTGAATAGTCGTCATGGCAATATAACGGCCACCGATGTGAGTGCCGAGGTCGCCGCCAATAATGCGCATGGAAACGTTAAACTCGAGAACGTCGGGGCTGTCAACGTGATCAATGCTCACGGCAATATTAATGTTGGCCGAGTCAATGGGGGAGTGAAGATATCTAACGAGCATGGGAATGTGGACGTGCAAGGGGTAACTGAATCGTTGTCGATTGAAAATCGACATGGCCAAGTCGAAGCCTCGGAGGTGACGGGGAATGTCCAAGTTACGGGGGCTCACTGCCCAGTTACTCTTAGCGAGACTCAAGGGGAAGTTTCTGTTGAAACCACGCATGCATCGATTTCGGTATCGGGGACCCCTAACAAACTGACGTTGAAAGGATCTCATAGTGATTTGAGAATTGAACATCGCTCTGGTGTGTTTGAGAGTTTGAATGCTGAGACCCGGCATGGCGATATCAATCTGTCCGCTCCGGCAGAAGCAAAAATTGAGTTCGATGTCGACGGTCAGAAATCGTTTCAATCAGAAATCGAATCTTCCAGCGGTGGAGCCAAAGCCGTCTTGAAAACGCAACATGGTAAAATCCATGTCAAACCATTTTCAATTGGTAAATAATTTACGCTGATAGGGGTTAACAGCTATTCGCCGGTGGTTGAGCGCAGCGACACCACCGGAAGATTGTTGCCAGAGACAGTGCACCTTGAAGGGTTGCCAGCAACGTTTTTGCCCCGTCCTATTTGCCCCTTTTTGGGTTGCTGAATAAAACACGAAATCCGGCCGGTGCTCTCTGGGCTTAACGGACCAGCAAACGCCTTCAAAACCCTCGGCGCCGATAAACCAAACGCCGAAATTATTTTGGGACATATCGGAACGATAAATTTGTCGTTTATAAGTCACTCCAGCCCCGCCCAAGTTCACCTCGGTCGAGCGTCGGATTCACCACTAACAACCAACATGCCACACGATCGCCCCGCCCGAGTTCACCTCGGTCGAGCGAAGGATTCACCACTAGCAACCAACGCGCTACACGACCGCCCCGCCCGAGTTCACCTCGGTCGAGTTTCGGATTCATCACTAAAGACGCGACTCCAATTCTTCCCGCCCCGCCCGAGTTCATCTCGGTCGAGCGGATGATTCACCACTAGCAACCAACACGCTACACGACCGCCCCGCCCGAGTTCACCTCGGTCGAGCGAAGGATTCACCACTAAAAACAATCAATGAGTTGACGGTTCGGCGATCACCACCGAGGTCTTACTGGACGAATTCGACTTCGAGATCAATTAAGACACCAATCAAAACTCCACTCCTGTGACCGACTGGCCCCCCTTTTTAAATTGGCTGTTCTACGGGCGAAAGCAGCCTGTCTTTGCCTAGACTACCAAAAAGGTGTCGGACACCTTTTTTATTCGATTCGTTTTAGTGTGATGGGGATGCCTAGAATTGCGTTTGGCGTCAATGTTAGCGAGTCGCCGTCGGTGCTAAATTTTATATTCCAGTCTTGTTCCGTTTCACCATAAAACAATCCGGGTGACGTTGTATGCATTCGTCCATTTCCAAGGAGTTTGTACTGACTATCCGTCGATTTGGCTGTGCCGGTTTCTCGCATTAAGCCATCGGAAAAAAACTCCAAAGTGTTGGGCAAATTGGGGAACTGCCACTTGCCAATGATCAAGGAATTTTCCGAGGGGGGACTCACCTGTCGCAGCAATTTTCTGCTGGTAGTAAAAACATCTTTTCCGACTTCCGTCTGTAGCAGTAGGCAACCACCTATGGTCACACTGACGGCCAATATGACGAGGACACATCCGACAGATCGCCAACCCGAAGCCGGGGATTGCGATTGCACATAAGCCGCGGGTGCCGTCGGCATCGCTGGGGGAACTTGTGGAGCATTGGCAGCGATCGGATGTCCACATTGGGGGCACGTGAATGCCTGAGAGGACGTCTTGTTTCCACAGGCCGGGCAATCAATTAAAGACATCGTAGAAATTCCTGTATTACGTTTCAGTTTTTTCGCTCGTTGAGATCAAAGTCGAAGTGGGGATCATTCCCTTTCAGAGCAGTCAAGCAGCGTCCCTATTCGTTAACATGATTATGGACGCGACTTATCCCCATCTTTATTCCAACTCAGGGCTTTCCAAGCGACTTAAAAAAATGAGGCCTGCCCTACTGCCCTTGCCAAATTTTCATAACGACTATCGTAATCATGCTGAGGACAATCACTCCAATCACAATAAACCAAGTGCTTTGCCACCAATGATTTTTTTTCGGAACAACAAACACGCCTGTTTGCAGTTTGGTTTGTATCGCTTCGAAAACCTCTAAAAGCGAACTTGGGCCGAGTTGCGACAGGTCGCGAATTACGATCTTGCTGTTGTCGGATTTCACAATCTTCAGTGTTTCCAAAAAGCCGCGACTTGTATAAGACGTCGAAGATATGGAATTCCATCCCATAACTTTACCGTCTTTGGAAATCAGGGGACCGGAAAGTCCTTCTTCGGTAATTCGAAGCTGCGTGGCTCGGCTCAACCCGCGAATTCCGAAGTAACCTAAACCGCCGGCAGGTAATGCCGCAAATGCCAACATCCATAATGCAAAACTGATGGGATCCTGCGGCGAATTTTTATCCAGAAACACCAGCAGCGGTAAAGACAAGATGCCCAATGCAGACGAAAACTGAATGACCGCCCAAAATAAATTAAATCGAAGCTCCATTTGGCGCCTTTTGAAAAAGCAGAAACTACGAAAGGGAGTTGTCACTTGGAACCAACGGGATTGATCCAGCGTTCGGTAAATGGATGTCCCGAACCATTGGAACGATGACAAAAAAGCACCGATCGTGGCTGGCACAGCACCGTCGTTAACAATTGAATCCCAACATTGAAAGACACGTCGAGATCAGATTCTAAGGTAGCCGTTATTTGCCAACAAGTCGGCAACGTAGATGCAAGGTTCCGAAATTTGGATCGATTAAAAAAGCTTAATAGAGGGCGCTTCAAGCTGAACTTTGTGGCATGGGAGTGGCCGGCATTTAACGGGAGCGTATCTTCTTATTCGAAGCCACACCCGAACGCCACACATTTAGCAACCGGCTTTTGCAAACAAAGGTTCTATCGAGGTGCAGCATTTTTGCGAATGTTTATGGATATTTTTCAGTAAAAGTATGTCGTTGGGCGTGAGTTCGTTTTCAGGGGAGATGTGATCCCGCAGCCATTCAGCTTCTTCTTCGCTTATTTCACCAGGCGAGTTCAAATCGAACACGAGAAAACGGGTGATGGCTTCGGTATATAAATGGCCCCAGGTCGGACAGTTTTCGTCGTGACCGCCTATTCGCCGATTAATTTGAAAAAGCAATTCGGCTTCTTTTGCCGACACGACCCAATCATGATTCAAAAGCTTCTCCAGCGCCTCCACAGCATCGGTTTCCACTTTGCCTACTTCAGCAAAATGACTTACGATTTGTTCGGCTGTCATGGATTGAAATCGGTTCATGCTCATCTCCCAAGTCTTGGTTATGATCCGCCCGCGCGGAAATTCTCAAATGTAGTTAATACCGAGAGGGATGTCAAAGTAATCCCCGTACGGCATAGGTGAT
>JBGSIY010000756.1:0-1670 GCA_041742275.1 Pirellulaceae bacterium
TCGCTGGCCGTCACTTCAGCCCGGTTTTCTCACGGGATTGGCTGTGGAATTGTTTTCAACATCTGGCTGATCGATTTTCATTTCAATCACTGACGCAATATCTTTTTCACTTGGCCAGCCATCTTTTCCCCGAACCGATGTTCGCCGTTCACCGTGAATCGCTACAACTTACTCGTCTCCCGTTTAACGGCAAACACACGGTTTTGTTAACCAAAACCTATTCAAAGCTCCCGAGTCGATCCCAGATTTCCCCAGTTTGGGACATTCAACCTTGGTCTTTATTTAAATTGGATCGTTTGCTCCAGTTGCAATTGCCTGCCAATCACTTCCGTTTAATCGCTGGTTTCCGTGGCATGTTCAGCGGCGTCCTCGACAGGTCTGTTCCTGCTGCCGTGGAATTAATGGCTTGCCTTCCTCACAGGGGCCAGTCGAGTTGGAGCGTTGCCTACGGAAGGGGTCGCCGTTGAAAACGGGAGTTGGCGTCTGGTAGCAGGGGGGATGACTCGAGCCCATTGATGCAACGGGACCCTCATTTGTGGGTCGCGATTGCCGGAAGAAAAAGCAGGTTCGCAAGGCCGAGATTGGCTGTTTTGAAAACCGGTTAAAGGTGGCCTCGTTCGCCTTAGTCTCCCTGCCATTGGCAAATTTATCTTTTGGAATTCGTGAGTTGCCCTGTTTGAGTTGGCGTCTGAGAATGAAATCCCCATACCGTGCCGACGCTGAATATTTGTAGGAAAAGCCCAGCTTTTTCTGAGGAAATGAGTAATCGCAGGGAGGAGGAAAGTTCAAACGAGTCGTGTTTGAGGCGTTTGTGGACCCCAGTCAAATCTGTCGTTTCATCTTCTAAATCTCGAATATTTCTACCAAACGGCTTAATTTCGTTGACCTAATTGGTTGCACTGAATATCCTAAACAACTGTATTTCTTCATATTGAATATCTGTACCCTTCTCTCGTTCCCGTTTTTGTTGAAGGCTTCCAACCATGACCAAACGACCTAACCGCAAACCCAATCGAAATAAATCGACACAGCGAGCCGTCGAGAAACGCCAACGCGGCCTCGATTATGCTAACCTGGAACCACGTCAGTTGTTGGCGACGGACCTGGGTTTGAACCTGACGGGCCATACTAAAGGGACGCAATCGGATGTTCTCGATCCCAACATGGTTGGCGACATCGGTCCGACGCATTATGTGGAAAGTATCGTCGATAAGATTTCGATCTTCAATCGCGATACAGGTAATCGCACTTTGTTCAAAACACCAACTCAGTTTTGGATTGATATTGGCGGGACCGTAACTTCCACGATTTCAAATACTCAAGTTCTATTTGACCGAGACGCCGATCGTTGGTTGATGCTAGGCGAGGGAGATGGTCCCGGCAATTGGTTGTACTTGGCCATTTCCGATACATCCGATCCGATGCAGGGCTGGAAGTCATTGCGGTTCGTCGGTGACTCGGCTGGGGTTCGTCACAACGGCTCATTGTCCATTGCCGTAGATAACGATGCGATGTTGATTACTTCGCGAAACGTGTCGACGGTGATTGGCTTCCCGCTGAGCAACTCCATCTACACGATTCCGAAAGTCGACTTGTATAGCGCGAATCCGACGCTGACCAACATGAGTCGTTTTGAGAACCTGGCGCCTGCCGTGTATGGTGATTACTTA
>JBGSIY010000757.1:0-7055 GCA_041742275.1 Pirellulaceae bacterium
AAACCACTGGATATTATGTTTCATTGCTGGCCGAAGCGCGGGGACACAAACCGCTCCCCAACGTTTCCACCGTGCGTGATATCAAAACTCAATCCGTCGTTCGTATGGTCTCGAGCGATTTGGATGACCTGATCCAAAAAAGTTTAGCGCAAATCAAATCGGCTAAATTCAAACTGAGTATTTATTTTGGACACAATCTGGTCGAACGATACCGACGACTGGCGCTCAACTTGTTCAACCAGTTCCAATGCCCACTGCTTCGTGCCGAATTTGTCCGCGACAGTAAAAACCATTGGCACTTGAAGAAGGTCGACCCTATTTCTGGAAACGATGTCCCGAAATCACATTGGAGTTTTGTAATCAAGGCAGCCAATGTGCACTTTGCGGGTCGCCGTCCTTCGTCGGCTCGTAAAACCCCACGCTTTGACCTAGCTATTTTGCATAAGCCTGACGACCCACGACCTCCATCAGACAGTAAAGCTCTGAAAAAATTTGTCCGCGCCGCGGAATCACTCAATATTGCTGCGGAGCTCATTACCAAAGACGACTATGGATCGTTGGCCGAATATGATGCCCTATTCATTCGGGATACGACCTATTTGAGCAACTACACCTATCGTTTTTCGAGGAAGGCGGAGGGGGATGGTTTGGTTGTGATTGATGATCCGCAGTCGATCTTGAGATGCACTAATAAGGTCTATCTGGCGGAACTACTGAATCGTCACAAAATCGCTATTCCGCGTACTTTGGTGGCTCACTCCTCCAATGCCTTGAATCTCGGCAAAGAACTGGGGTTTCCGGTGGTTTTGAAAAAGCCCGACTCCGCCTTCTCGCAAGGCGTTGTCAAAGCTCAGAACGAGCAGGAATTGCAACAGCATCTAGAAGCCTTTTTTAAAGAATCCGACTTGGTTGTCGCTCAGGAATTTTTACCGACGACTTTCGATTGGCGGATCGGTATTGTCGACGGCCAACCACTGTACGCCTGCAAGTATTTTATGGCTTCCGGTCATTGGCAAATCATCAATCACAGTCAAGATGCGAAGAGCCAGTACGGTCGTTTTGAAACCATGCCCGTGGAAAAGGCTCCGACCAAAGCTGTGAAGGTGGCGTTGAAAGCCGCCAAACTGATCGGCAATGGTTTATACGGAGTCGACATCAAAGAGTCGGAAGGCAAGTTTTATGTCATTGAAGTTAATGACAATCCCAACATCGACGCCGGTATCGAAGACCAGATTCTCAAAGACGAACTCTATTTGAGGATTATGAGCGTTTTTCTTCGCCGCATGGAACTGAAAAAATCCCGTTACTACTAAACTCAATCAAATATGACATACACCACCTCCCGTCTCCAGTTGTTCCAAGGCTATGGCATCGAGCTGGAATACATGATCGTCGACGCCATTACATTAGATATTTGCCCGATTGCCGATAAAATTCTTACAGCCGCTGCAGGAGAACTTACATCCGATTTTGAGAACGGGCTGATCGCCTGGTCAAACGAACTGGTGCTGCATGTATTGGAAATCAAGACCAATGGTCCCGCCGCATCGCTGGCTCCGTTGACCGCCGAGTTTCAAAAAAACGTCGTGCAAATCAATCAGATCGCGGCTCAGTTTGGAGCCAAATTAATGCCCTCGGCCATGCACCCTTGGATGGATCCGGTTCGCGAGCTTCAACTTTGGCCCCATGACTACAACCCTGTTTACGAAGCCTATCATCGAATCTTTGATTGTCGCGGGCACGGCTGGTCAAATGTGCAGAGCACGCATATCAATTTGCCTTTCGCCAATGACGACGAATTTGGAAAGTTGCACGCCGCGATTCGACTTTTGCTGCCGTTCCTCCCGGCACTGGCCGCAAGTTCGCCTGTGGCCGAAAGCCATCTCACCGGATTTCTCGACTATCGCATGGAAGTCTATCGCCATAATTCTCGAAAAATTCCTTCGATCACGGGGCGGGTGATTCCTGAACCGATTTATACCCAAGCCGAATATCAGACTGAAATCTTTGAACGCAATTACCGTGACATCGCCCCTTACGATACCACCGGCACCTTACAACAACCGTTTCTCAATTCGCGTGGCGCCATCGCTCGCTTCGAACGCGGTGCCATTGAGATCCGAGTACTCGATGTTCAAGAGAACCCTGGTGTCGATTTGGCGATTTGTGAGTTCATCTCCCTCGTGCTGCAATTGCTGATCCAAGAAGAATTTTCATCCTTGGACGAGTTGAAATCTTTGCCCGTTGACCCGTTGGCCGATCTTCTGGTGGAAATCATTCGCAAGGGAGAACGTACGCTGGTCGACGCTCCGGATGTTTTGGCGGCGTTTGGTTTGTCTAATTCGCCCCTCACTGTCAAAGAACTCTGGCAGATGATCTTGGAACGAGTCGAAAGTGTGTTTGATGAAACGCACTTTAGTCCGGCGGCGAGAGCCATTATTAGAAAATTGTTGGCCCAAGGCCCCTTGGCTCGCCGGATCGTCAATCGGTTGGAGGGAGATTCGGGCAGACTGCCGGAAATCTATGATGAACTCTGCGATTGCCTGCACACCGGACAAATGTTTGGAGATTAATTATGGGCAGACGGAAGTCGCCGGCGCTGCCGCCAGCTCTGCTGTTAACTTGCGAACATGCGTCGCATCACATTCCGGATCGCTATCAATCGTTGTTCGCCCAACAGACGTCCGTTCTCAAGTCACATCGAGGCTGGGATCCGGGCACCTTCGAACTGGGCAAGGCGTTAGCGTGCAAATTCGACGCGCCCTTGTTTGCAACCTCGGTATCGCGTTTGTTAGTCGAAGTGAACCGTTCACCTCGTCACCCTCGCCTATTTTCAGAGTTCACTTCGGGGTTATCGGCCGATGAAAAACAAGAGTTAATGGCCGCATTCTATTTCCCTCACCGCTTGGCCATCGAGAATTGGATTGCCGAACAAATCACTGACTTGCAGTCCGTTCTACATATTTCGCTGCATAGTTTCACTCCGATTCTGAACGGCCAGATTCGCAACGCTGACATCGGCCTTTTATATGACCCCCAACGACCGGCTGAGTTGGCCCTGTGCGACCAGTGGCACGCGGCCTGGAAGGAGCTACAGCCGGAAGTTCGTGTTCGTCGAAACTACCCCTATCGTGGAACGGACGATGGTTTTACGACCTACTTACGCCGTCGTTTTCCTGACCCTCTCTATGCGGGAATTGAACTCGAGGTCAATCAACAACACATCCTCCCTCCGGCAAAAGACTTTAAGGTATGGATCAAAACCATCACCTTGACGTTGGAGAGAGCCCTGGGCAACCCAGCACATTCCCGACCCCATCGCGCCGCGACGTAGGGAAGTCGACTGGGTCGACGAACTCGACTATGGGATGAGGTTCGCCCGCAATAGAATCCCAGCCGTTTCGAACCGCTGGGCAAAACAGTGTTGGCCGATGGATGGGGGGTTCTGTGAGGATTGCCTTAGCCCCCCGACTCACATGCGACCCCGGGAAGACCCTTCTGCCTTACCTCATTTATGGGTTCAGGCCCAAGCTGAACACATCTGGACGTTCCTCATGGACCACGTGCAGTCGATACGACCCGCCAAAGCCACCCCTTTTTTGGGGAAAACTGTACCCTTCCCTGGCAGTGGGACCGTTTATCTAATGCCGTGCAACAATTAACATAGAAGTTGGACTAAATTTATCAACCCTATATTCTTACCCTAGTTGCCGTATGATTTGTGTCAGTATTGGTCGTGGCCGCCACCGAATGATGTTGGCCGAATATGAATTCCTCGCCGGTAACGGGATCAAGTTGATCGAATTGCGATTGGACTACATTCGCCGACCGGTTGACATGACACGTCTACTCGAAAACCGCGACTCAGAAATCATCATCACGTGTCGTCGACCGGAAGAGGGGGGGCGATGGATGCGCAGTGAAGAGGATCGTTTGGTTCTATTGCGTACCGCCATTGCCAACGGCGTCGACTATGTTGACCTCGAATTTGATATCGCTGAAAAAATCCCTCGGTATGGCAAAACCAAACGCATCATCAGCTACCATAACTTTTCCGAGACCCCCAAGGATCTGGAAAAAATTCATCGAAAACTACAAAAATACGATGCCGATGTGATCAAAATCGCAACCTTGGCCAACAACCCATTGGACAACCTGCGAGCGTTGCGGTTGTGTCGCGATGCTACTGTACCGACGGTCGCCTTTTGTATGGGTGAAATGGGGTTGATGTCCCGATTGTTGTGCGGCAAATTTGGTTCGCAGTGGACTTACGCTTCCATAGATGACGATCGCCAAGTTGCTCCGGGACAGATCAGTTGGAGAGCGTTGCGTGAACAGTATCACTACGAGAGCATCAAACCGAGCACCGGGGTGTTGGGAGTGATTGCCGATCCCGTTGCTCATAGTCACAGCCCACGAGTGCACAACGCCATGATTCGCAAGGACGGTTTGGATCTGGTCTATCTCCCCTTCCGCGTTCCCGCAGAATATTTAGATGAATTCGTGCGCAGTTGTCCTGAGATGGACATTCGAGGATTGAGTGTCACTCTGCCTCATAAAGAAAAAATTCTCAAGAATTTAAATGTCCTTAATGACAGTGCGGCAGGTTTGAAGTCTGCCAATACGGTGGTCTTTAAAGGCGAAAACGCCATTGGCTTCAACACCGACATCAATGCAGCGTTGTCGGTGATTGCGGACCACTATGAAGTCGACTTAAGCGGCCCCGCTTGTTTTTCCGACAAACGAGTATTGCTGATTGGAGCTGGAGGGGTTGCCCGTACGATTGGATTTGGATTACGTAAAAAGGGAGCGGCAGTCACCTTGACCGCGCGAGACTATCGTCGGTCGGAAAGTTTGGCGGCAGAAATTCAATGCAAAACCATTGATTGGGCCGGCCGGCAAAATTTCGATTGCGATTTGCTGATCAACTGCACTCCCGTTGGCATGTATCCCGATATGGACGAGTCGCCTTTTGAGGCGACGTGGTTTGACAGTCGCACGGTTGTATTTGATACGATTTACAACCCTGAACAAACGTTGTTCATCAAACAAGCGAGAAACGCGGGCTGCGAAACAATCACGGGAGTCGATATGTTCGTGCGACAGGCGGCGGAGCAGTACGAACTCTTTACGGGCAAGCCGGCAGATAAAGAACTGATGCGAAACGAAGTCAAACGAGCGACCAGTGCCGCCGTCTATTAAACTAAACGCCTGTTTTTTTTCTGCCCAAGGTGAACGTCGCAATTCGACGTTGCCCATCTCTCCTTTTTTCGAAAAAATATACAGTGAATCTCTATCTGATCGGCATGCGGGGAGTGGGAAAGTCCACAGTGGGAGCTCAAGTCGCCTCGCGATTGAACCGTTCGTTTTTTGATGCGGACGTGGAAATCCATCTTGCCAGCGGAAGAACGATCCAGGAGATTTTTTCCCAAGACGGCGAACAGGCTTTTAGGGAAATCGAAGCAGAGCAAGTGCGGCGATTGGCCGCCGAGATGGATTGTGTGGTGGCCTGGGGTGGGGGCGCGATCTTGCGTGCAGACAACCGCCATCTCATTCGTGAAACAGGAAAATCGGTATGGCTGCAAGCCTCGGCGGCCTGTTTAGAACAACGAATTATGGCCGATCCCGTCTCGCAGTCGCAGCGACCTCGTTTGACCAAGGGCTCGGCACGGGAGGAGCTTGAGCATTTACTGAACGCTCGAATGGCAATCTATACCGATTGTGCAAATTATATTCTCCAGGTAGAAAATCGTTCCGTGGACGAGTTGGCGGATGCGATTGTTCTCTGGTGGGAACAGGCCGATATAAAGTGAAAGGGCTTCATCGCGCAGCCCAAGGCACTATTTCTAGAACCCTGATCTACAAGGCACCTGATTTTGATCGCAGTCATCCTATTCGTTTTTGGCGCGATCATGGGTTCGGCCGTGAACTGGGCCATTTATCAATTGTGTTATTTTGGGGTTCGGGCCATTAGTCCGCTGAGTCCCCCTGACCCATCGGCGCCCCCCCGCAAGTTCCTCGATCGCATTCCTATTTTCGGTTGGTTTAGCCTGCGGCGCGAATCGAGTTTGCATGGGACGGGATTTTGGATTCGTCCGTTTTTGATCGAGCTGGGGCTGGCCTGTTTTACCGTCTGGTTTTACTACTGGCAAATTGGCGGCGGATTGATTGGGGGAGGAACGCCCCGATTGGGAGATGGCGAGGTGTGGTTTGCGGCGCATTTGTTATTGATCATTTTGCTGACGGCGGCAACGTTCATCGATTTTGACGAGCAAACGATTCCGGATATGATCACCATTCCGGGAACCATCGCCGGTATCGCCTTCGCCATCATTTTTCCTGGAATGCGGCTACCGGAAACTCATTTGGATTTGACGGGAATCATTTATAATCCGCTGACGTTCATGTCACCAGCCGATTTGATCGACGAGACCCAGATACCTTGGTTCGATAATTGGCGTGGATTGGCTTTAGGTGTCCTTGTTTTTCTGGCTTGGTCACTCGCTTTGATGCCCAAAATTGCGACATTCAGATATGGTTTGTTCCGAGGGATGCAATTGATGTGGGCCAGCATGATCCGACCGCGTCGGCGGACAACGTGCGCTTTCCGCACGGTCGAGCGCCGGCCCTTTGGTTACGTGTGGATGTTGTTGATGGTAGCGTTGCTCTTATCGCTCACCTATGCGGTGGTGTGGTATCTGCGCGGCGAGGTCTATCACAGTTTGCTCAGTTCGGTGATCGGGTTGGCCTTCGGAGGCGGATTGGTTTGGGGAGTCCGATTGATTGCGGGCATGGCACTGGGGCAGGAAGCTATGGGGTTTGGAGACGTGACCTTGATGGCCATGATCGGTTCGTTTTTGGGTTGGCAAGCGACATTGTTGGTCTTCGCGTTCGCACCGTTTGCCGCGTTGTTGGTGGCCAGTGCTCAGTTCTTTCTGTCACGGGAGAAGGCGATCGCCTTCGGGCCCTATCTGTCGGTCGCTTGTGTCTTCCTGATTTTATTTTGGAAGCCAATTTGGAATGATTGGGCCAGCCAAAATATTTTTGCGTTGGGA
>JBGSIY010000758.1:0-1931 GCA_041742275.1 Pirellulaceae bacterium
GAAGTGGCCAAGAAAATGGTTCTGTTCGTTTGTCGCAGAAATGCTGAGTTACGATGTCTGGCGTACATATCAATGTACAGGGCCACATTTTTCAAAACCAACAGGCACAAAAAAACCCGCTGTTAAGCGGGTATTTTGCTAATTTTTCAAAAAGGCGTCGGGCGGAATCGAACCGCCATAGACGGATTTGCAATCCGCTGCCTAACCATTCGGCCACAACGCCGCTTTTTTTATGCCGCTTTTTTTGATGAATTACCGATTCTCAATCGATTCCGATTTTGTCGAGAAGACTTCTGTTACAAAACCTTCTATCCAAAACTAATCTCGCGATCGGATGTCGCAGTTTTTCACGCATTCTTCTCATATGTCGGACATTCGTAAGCCCCGACCCCTGAGAATTCGCTGAATCGACCTGCGATTACTCCAAAAGTATCCAAATCGATTGTAGAGGTCAAGTAGACTGGGCTGTCCTCGGCTTTCGGTAAAGTCCGATTTCAGCTGCCAAAAATGTAGGCTACTTGAGTCTTTGTCCCCACACTGGAAGTATCGGTTGAAATAATCGAAATCTTTATAACGATTTGACAGGCGAATTTCCCAAACGTTCGCTTAGGGGTGTTGAACCCAATTTTTTGTATAAAACGCCAATTAGGTTGAGCGGATTGGACACTCCCTATCGCGGCCCCTTCGAATTTTCTCGGTTGAGTAAAATTCTGAAACACCGTACCGATCGTAACCTAGGCTTCCTCAGGTGTTAAAAACTCAGAGCGCAACGTGGGTGAAACGCGTTGTGCCGGAACTTTGTAGTTGTATAGAGGTGCGGAATGAGAAGTTCAAGCCCGGCGGCCAAGAACTTAGAGGGAATCTCTAGACGAAATTCTACCGTCAATCGATTGCTCGACAGAATGTTAGAAAATGCGTACGAGGACCACACGCAAAACGTACGCGCCGATTGGCCCGAGATCAAACAAACCATCGAGACGTTTTTGCTGACAAGCCTGACTCTCGATCCCCAGACGGCTGGAAAAGCATTCACGACCGACCGTTGAGTTTTCGTTTTTCCTTAGGTCTACACTACGAGGTTCACTGGATGTTTCCCCATAACGATTTGGGGGATAAGGAGAACCGTAATGTCGTGGCGATTTTCTCGACTCACGACTGTTTGCGTCGATTAGGTTCTGGGGGCATGGCCACGACTGGAGCCGCTGTCACGCTGGGTCGGAAATTGGCAGGATGGTGCGGCTCGCTGGTTCAGAGATCCTATTCCCTCGGGGATGTCCGCCAACCAAATCGGGGGGAATTTCCACCACTGAGCGCTTGGTTCAAATTGGGGGAAGCCGATTGACACCGGGCTTTCGATCGAGATTTTGAACGATTCGGCGGCTTTTCTTGCCCTTCAAAACCTAAATTGACGGCGCCGACACGCTACACTATTCTTATGTAACGTTTTGTTCTGCTCACAGCATCTCCATCGACCTTCGCACCCTTGATGTCAGTAACTCTCTTTAAACGATTTAAAATGGAGTGCGATTTAACGCGCCCCTTGTTTGAATGCCGACCTCTTCCCGAGGGTTTCGAATTCCTTCCTTGGCGTGATGAACTTTTGCGGGCCCTCGCTGAGACGAAATTCAAGAGTTTTCAATAAGAGTTGGACACCAATGTCTTTTCGTGCCTTGGGCAATCCGAGGGTTGTCTGCGATTGATGCGAGACATTGCTTTTCGAGCCGGTTTTATTCCCGAGTCGACATGGCTGCTGATCCACCGCAAGGAAAATGGTAATATTTTAAGCTGTGGCACCATCCAAGGGATTCAGGCCGAACCCTATGTGGCTGCCATCCAAAATATTGGTATCATTCCCGGTTACCGTGGTCGCGGGCTTGGCTCCATAATGGTCCGCCGATCATTACAGGGACTGCAAGAACTGGGGATGCAGA
>JBGSIY010000759.1:0-2933 GCA_041742275.1 Pirellulaceae bacterium
CTTGGTATATGGCTTAGCTCTGTCGGAGAGCCATTAAGATTTCGCGTTTACGGAAACGAGGTTGCCGCCTAACAATTTTAGGTCCGGGGCAAAGCGTTCAGCTCGGTCAATTGACCTCGGGAATCGGGTCGTGTTTTGCCACAACCAAACCAGCAATAGCGACCCCAAGCCGAACAGAGCGATGGACGGAACAATCAAGTATTTCATTTCCCCTTCCGGTGTGATTTCAAAAAGCCAGTTCAAGGCATGCTGTGGGCCCCAGTGTGAGACCTGGGAACTGAGGGCCGTGATTGAATTATGGGTGGCGTGATACGCGATACAAGGCAAGAGACTGCCAGTGCGAACCGCGATATAGCCCAACACCATACCAATCGCAAACGTCATGATAGACTGTTGGAAAACAGCATGGGCCGCACCAAAAAAGAGACTGGAAATGCCAATCGCCAACCACGGACTCTTCAGGGCTTGGGCACCACTCAGGATAAAACCGCGAAAGGCGAGCTCTTCCAGAATCGCTGGAGCAATTGCAAAAACTCCAATCAACAACCAAATCGATGGCGAGGATTCCAGTAAACCTGACATCAGCGAATTCATTTGATTCAACCCACTGCCTGGCGGGTAAATATACAAAACCCATTGACTCATCCAGGTAAAGGCCGGGTGAAGGCACATGGCAATCAATAATCCCGCAGCGATAAACGACGGCCGAACCCAAACTAGTTTTAATGAGCGAGACGGTCGACGTGTTAAAATTATTGCCATTAAGATTGCAGGCATCGCCACCGTGGCGATCAACACAACCAGAGTCTGCCTCGCAAACTCACCCCAGCCGGACGGCATGGAGATCGCAAATCCCATAAAAAATTTGGCCAACAATATCAATACACCACACAACAGCGCATGCCCCAATGCCGGTAGTTCTCCCCGGTCCTTGAACAAATGAACCGCCCAGACGCCAATACCAAACCGTTCGCTGGCGCGAAACAGCACGCTCTCACTATTAAACTGATGCACAACCCAACGGACGGCGGCGACAACCATGACGAGTGTGACGAGCATGACGATCGACAAATAGGGCAGGACTTCGCGGTAGTTTCCCTCGATCAGCCCGCGCAGAAGGAGCATGACGTTGGTGATCGGAATCATCGATGAACCAAAATCAAGTTTGGCAGCTGGTAGCATCGGCAACACCATGAGGGGCATCGACGCCATGATCAAGGGGACAAGATAATACTGCCCTTCCTTGGAACTTCGCGCGAATGCAGCCGCAGCTAATGAAACAGCACTAAACAAGGCGGCGATCGGGATAATCGCCAGAATCAACCAGAACAAGGAATTGATCGGAGGCGGTCCCAGGGCGGCCAGGGCTCCCCCACCCGCATGACTCAAACGTGAGAGCACAAAAATCGATGTGAAGCCCATGCTGAGTAAGTTCAGTAGCGCGGTGCTGATGCTGAAGGCCATCACGGTTAAAAGTTTTCCGATGGCAATCTCGGAGCGACTTGCCGGGCTGCTGAGCAGTGTTTCGAACGTCCCCCGTTCCTTCTCTCCCGCGCACAAATCCACGGCCGGATAGAAAGCGCCTGTCAAACACCAGATCATGATCAAGAGAGGCAAAGTCTTGCTCCAGGCGGCCGCCTGACGTTCGAGCTTCGCTGCAACATCCGATTGCGTCAAATGAATCGGGTTTGTGTTTTGAACCGTCAATTGATGCAACGCGAGTTGTTTTTCCGTCAAAGCCGTTTGCCATTTCTGCAATAGTAGCTCCATCCGTTGAAAGGCCATACGTGACTTGTCGGACGCTGAATTTACAAACAGGTAGACGTTTGGGGTGGGCCCAGGGGCCGAAGGTGTTGCCGCCGATGCGACAGCGTTCCTCCGGTCGTCGTTTGTTTTCGCAATTAAACTCTGGCCGATAGGCTTGGGAACGATGATTGCTAAATCGACGCCCCGATCCAGCATCTGCCGATGCACAAATTGGTCAATCAGCTCACCGGCCGAACCGTCTTGGCTAACCTTCTTGAATTGGTCGACCAAGTCTGTCAGTTCCTGCTCTCCATCGGAAGAAATATATAGCTGCAAGAGGTCCTGTTGACCGTCAGCCATAAAAGCAGGGTTCAATTGCCCATCCAAAATCAAAGGAGGCGTGGTAGGGAGATGATCTCGCCCCACAATCCAAATCTTGGTGGGATGTTCCTTGAAAAACTGAGTGACCTGAATAAGGGAAATGCCCATGAAGGGATAAAGGAGAAGTGGCAAGACCACAACGGTAAACAGTGTCCGTCGGTCGCGTAATTGATCTCGCAGCTCGCGAAACCAAATCAATTTGATGTTTGTCCAACCCATTGTCTTACCTTAAACCTCCGCGAGGGATTCCCATTTGTCTTCGGTTGTCGCAACCAATTGATAAAACAGTTCTTCGAAATCACTGATGCCATGACGTTCTGAAAGTTCTGGCAAGGTTCCCTGGCTGATAATCTCCCCCCGATGCATGATCGCGACAAAATCACACAATCGTTCGACTTCGGACATGATATGTGAGGAATAAATGATGCATTTTCCTTCGTCGCGCAACTGTTCGATTGTGCGGAAAACTTCTCGCGACACCAACAGGTCGAGGCCCGAGGTTGCCTCATCAAAAATCAAAACGGGAGGATCGTGAATAAGGGCTCTGACGATCGAGACTTTCTGTCTCATACCGGTCGACATTTTGCTGCCCAAGGTGTTGCGAAGATTGTTCATTTGAAAGCGCGAGAACAAAATCTCCATTCGATGATTCAGATATTCTTCAGTCATTCCGTTGAGACGTCCAAACAGATAGACCATTTCCCACGCTGTCATGCGGTCGTAAATGGCAGTATTCACCGAAACAAATCCAATTTGGCGTCGGACAAGGTCGGGTGTCAAAGTGACATCAACCCCATTAATCACTG
>JBGSIY010000760.1:0-5360 GCA_041742275.1 Pirellulaceae bacterium
CCATATGATCCAGCAAAATAAAACGCGAGATCGTTCCATTATGTTTTTCTAAAAAGCCTTGCACCGAATCGGTATGAGTCGATACACGATCGACTAAACCCGCCTTTAGTTTTTCGAAGTTTTCCCGTTCCAAATAGGTCGGACAACATTCTTTGGTGTAACAACCGTTCATATACAATCGCCAAAAATAATTATCCTTCATTGGCAAACGCACAAACACGCCTTCCAAACATTCTTGGATGTACTTGACCAAATCCCCATCATAAGTGGCTTCGATCTGACGGCGCTGGGCACGGGGTACCCCCAACATGGCCATGGTCGTGTCGCGGTTGAGGGTAAACTTGACAAGATTCGACCAAAATTTGTCCTTGAGCTTCGAATCATAGACCGCTTTTTGCTCGGCGATCGAATTAGCGTTCAAGATGGCGTCCAGATGCGGGCGCACTTTGATCACGCGATCCGTGTAAATTTTCATCATGCGAGCAAACGACCCCGACGTGCCACGGAAATAGAAAGTCCGGCGCCGATTATCGAACCATTTGATTTTTTTGTCCCAAAACTGCCGAGACCAATCGTCTAAATGGGAACGGAGCTTTTGCTGGTAAATCTCCTTCACGCCCGGCAAACGCCCCTCGCCGAACATTTTGAAAAATGTCTCAAAATCCAATTCGCGGATGCCGGCTTTTTTGAGCTCGAGCAAGGCATTTTGCCGCGGATTCATGTCTACGGCATAGACATGGTTTGGCGCGGTCAACGCATAATCTAACGCATTACAACCTGCGGATGTGATCACCAAAACATTGTCGTCCGGGCCAAACTCCAACGCGACCCGATCCAATCGCGGATCTTCCCAGCAAGTGTTATAGACCAAATTATTACGATGTACGACGTTAAAGATCCGCCGACTGAACCAATCGAATACCGCCATGGTTGTTGTTGATTTTGAGTTAAGGTTTTAAAAAAAAGACACCCGTTTATCCAACCGAAAAAAACGGCCGGACATCGGAAAACAAGAAAAACGACGTCGACGATTCTAGCACTTACCGCCCCAAATCGTCGACAAGGCACGCAACAGAAACGGGCTCAAAACAGAAATTTACCGGTATTTATTGAGTTACCCGCTTTACTTGAGTCGGTCTGCCCGTCTTTTACTCGACAGTAGCCTCACGCATCCGATAAATGGCCCAAATTTCTCCATCAGGGCCTTTGTAGGACTTAAAATAGAAAGTCCCCAATATCGTGATCGGTCGCAGAGTATAATCGGTCTCCACTCCGTCGGCCAACTCGACCAAAATGCAATCGTAAAGAGCCGCGCCGGGACCAAAACAACATTCTTGATTGTCCCGCACAAACACAAATTTTGACAAGCCCGATTGTTTAAAGCTGGGTCGAATGAATCCCCGTATCCGCACAATTTGTTTGTCCAAAGCAATTATCTCTTTGGTCAACATCTCTTTGCGAAACTTCTCACCCGGCTCCATCGGAAACTGAATCGAATCAAAAGTCAGATCTCGAGTCTTCCCATCACCCTGATCGGCAGCTGTTGCCTCTGAGCCGGTTGATTTGTTTTGGTCTTGCTCGGCCTGCCCCCCATCTTCCTGCCCATGACCTTTTTGTGCGGACTCCTGCGTTCCGGATCCCTGATCCTGTTTCGCTGAATTTTGGCCGAGCAGTTCCGTGGAACCACCAAATAACAGCCAGCTGAACCCGAGCCCGAAAATACAACATCCCCGCACAACAGCGGCAACCCCAGGGATACCGCCCGCGTTAAAAACAGACCACGCGCGTCTTGCAACCCCAGCCTCCACGCCACGGACGCATGCATCCTTCGGCTCGGCTCCCATCGTAAGGCAACGCCGGCTACCGAATTTCGGAAGCCTCGATTTCATATACGATCTGCGGCACATCTTTTTCACTCGTTGGTTTCGGTGTTCGGTTTAAACGAAACGTCCCAATAACGCTTCGCAATCGCAGACTATAATCTACCGTTTGTTCGCTGAGAATTTTTACGCCTATGATCTCATTGATTTTGGGGTTACCGCCAAAACAACAATCTCCAAAATCACCCGTCAACACAAACTGGGATAAATTGTCCTTTTTATCACCCGGACGAACATAGCCTTTAAGAAAAATTTTCTTGCCGTCTAGTTCTTCCGCTCGCTCCGTGAACAGTTTTTTAGATGTTTTCGGCTTCAATTCGTAGAACGTCAAACGCTCATGCCCCTCGGGGACTTCGGTGGCATACACATAGCTATGCAGCCCAACTGAACCCAAAAAAACTACGGTGCCGACCAGCAGACCGACAATGGCAATCGACTGTCCCACCAATTCGTCTGGCATTCGCCGAATATTGAAATACCCGACAGCCCCAAAACAAATCGCCAAGAACGAAAGAACGACAAACAAGGGAGCCCAAAAACCCAACAGCCCCAAGACAGCGAAAACAAAACTGGCTATCGCCGCCTTGCTAACCGAGCGGTAAAGTTCTTGTGATGGCGCCACTGCGGCCGGACTGCGATAGGGGTCGGTTTTCAGAGCTTCGCTCATGTCTATTATCCGAAGGGTAATTTATGCGAGACCCAAATCATCTCGCTCATGTAGGATTGGCAAATTACTCACCGTCAATTGAAACACGTTCAATTGAAACAAAGTCAGGAAAAACAAAACGTCCCGACCTGAGAGATTGAGTTAAATCAAATGGTTAACAAGGCTTCAGCAATACATCGCCCAACGAGGACCACTGCCCCGCCGAATGAAAACTGCTGCGAACAGCACCCCATAGCGGGCCCACGAAACAGCTCGGAACGGAAGCGACTCGTTTACCTTATTATTTTAAAAAATCAATCGTTCGAACCAACCACTAATTACGGACCAAATCAATAAAAAGATCGCAAAACTGGCAATCATCGGGACGGTAATGATCGCAAACCCGATTTTTGGCGACTCGGGTTGCAAACTAGGTTCGGCCGTTAGGCCTTCAACTCCATTGGCGTTCGAGCCAGGGACATTGACAGCGATTCGAGGAGACGGGACAGGGGTTGGACCCGGCCGATCGGCCACCGGGGGCAGCACACGATTGTTACTGGACATTCCGACTTCAGTCGCCATTTCGTTGGAACCAGTATCCAGTGGCCCCGCCATGGGTCCAGCAGACTCTTTCAAAACGCGGTTATTCTCAACTGGGGACGCACCGGACGTGAATGTTGCCACCTCCGGCTCGACGGGCATCTCAGTCGATTTTGCAGGCCCTTCCATGGCGACGGCTGTCGTCTCTTCAACAACATTGTCTTCCACAGAAATGTCTTCGGCGACACTTTGCGAGGTTGCCAGGTCGATCGCAACCTTTTTGACGACGACCACCGGGCTGTCAGCAGTTTCCAAACCGACTACCGGCGAATTAATTTCCGGATTCGCTGCCACGCTCCCGAATTCTTGACTACCGTCACTACCGTCAATGCCCAACGCAGGGGCATTTCCGCCAGTTCCATTTCCCTGGCCATTTTCCGTTTTGCCTTGGTCGCCTTGCGTCCCTACTGACTCGTCCGATCCATCACCATCGCCCGATTCACCATCGTCCGAATCATCATCGTCCGATTTTTCATCGTCGAAGTCTTCGTCGCCAAAATCAAAATTACTTAAAAACGAAGCCCGCTTCACGGAATCAGGATCCAACAGGGCCAGCTCCGCCAGGTGAGTCTTAGCTGCTGGCTCGGGGCACTCTTGGAGATATTGAATAATCGGGACACGCACCCATTTGTGCTGATTGTCAGCCGTCTTAAACAGTCCCACTAATTTCTCGATAACAGACCAATCCTTCAGACGCGATAGGTCGGGGATGACGGCATCAGCCAAAGCCGGGCGATCCAAATATTTCCGCAAGGAAACTAGGATTCGTTCGCGGGAAATTATTTTGGCTTCCGTTGAGTGGAACGCCAAGGAACTTCGCACCGACAGCAACTGAATGTCCTCGGTTTGAGGATTGTCAATCAACTCCTTATCGATTAGATCAAGGCCATCTTCACCCTTGAGCATCAAATAACTCGCGACTAAAGCGTCCAGACCCGCCTGACGCTCACGGTCCCCGGACCGAATGATATCCTCCAAGCCAGCTGCATCCTCACTTTTCCCGCAAACTCCCAGCATTGTCAAATAAAGACGGCGACGATTGACCGGGACGTCCACATCCGAGATCCATTTCAGCAACTTTTCGCGATCCATTCTGTCCTTCAGAGCGATCAGATCCTCATAGCGAGATTGAGCAAATTCATCGTACGCGTCATAGGCTAAAACCGTATCGGCATCTTCGAAATAAGCTTGAAAAAAGAACAAGCGATCAGCGCCTTCAGCAGGCAGCTCCTGAATTTTTTTAATGTAATCAATGATCCGATCGTTGACTTTCAATGGCGTGGACCAAACAACCGCCGGGGGATCGACGCCCATGACCAAAAACTCTTGACCCAACTCATAAGTCCCGACGAGCAAGGCGTTGAAACGCATCCCTTCAGCCACAAAGTCAGCACCCTTGTGAATTTGAGTGATTTCCAACTCGGCGCGTGGCAAATCCAAATCCAAGTCATCAATCGGCTTGGCTTGCTTTGTCAATTTCGCGACAACCACAATATGATTCGACTGAATTTGATCAGAAAACGTCGCATTGACGGCCGAGCAAAATGGGCAGAATTCGTTTCCCATCACAACGTGAGAACGCCCCGTCACTGCCGCCAGGAACATCAGGCTCAAGACGATCCATTTGCTTATCGCCGCTTTGCCATGAGACATCGCACATGCCAGGGATTAAGGCAACTTGTTCGGATTATTCCCAACCAATACAAACATTTTATTTTTTCTGGTTAAAACACATCTCATGTTCCACTCTCCTCCTCCTCGGACTCGGACGACCTTAATCTAGGTACATCCGTGGACTTCAACTCATTATAGGGATTTCCAACGGGAACAACACCGCAAATAAAGCACCCGTGTAAAACACTCGTTCGTGCCGAAAATCTCACTTGTCTCCGTCTCCCAACACCCCATGGGACAGATTGCGACCGATTCAGTGTTAATACCCCCAAACCACTCGGGCCGCATCATACGCAGGACGCCCCCTTCCGAGGATGTCGGTTTCAACAGGACTCTTGGGCAGGGAAAGCATCCTCAGACGCCATAACCTCTTCCCGTGCACTCCAGGGGACGAAGACCCAGTCAAAGCTCGAAACGTCCAAATTCGTTTTAAACCACCAAAGTCTTGGCAACCTCGTTGACAGGACCGTTTTCCAGCCAAAAAAAGTCCCGTCCCCGATCTTGATGGACTGCTGGTTATTTCCCCAACGACTTGGCAACATCCGTCCGATAGGCCGAAA
>JBGSIY010000761.1:0-11137 GCA_041742275.1 Pirellulaceae bacterium
TACGCGGTCCAACGCTGACGGCGGGTTCTCTAGATAAAAGTCGTCTAGGAAATGGACTTCTGAAGGCGTCTTTGGATTGGGAGACAACGGGACGACCCAGCGTGCAATGGCGGCAAGAGGGCCTGTGAGCCAGATGCAAAATAAAGCGGTCGAAATGTTGAAAAGTGAATGGGCATTGGCAATTTGTCGCGCGACGTCGTTGGGGGTAATGCGTTGGACCCATTCAACCAATGCCGGTATGAAATAGAACCAAAGAGCGAGTCCGATCGTGTTGTACAGCACATGCACCACAGCCACTTGCATGGCTTCGCGAGGCTGACCCATCGCTGAAATCACTACGGTCACGCAGGTTCCAACGTTGGCTCCCAAAATGATCGCTATCGCCATTTCAGGAGTGACCACGCCCTGAGTTGCGGCAACAATCACCATTCCAGCCATTGCCGATGAGCTCTGGATTACTGCGGTAAAAAGTACACCAACGACGACACCAAATAGCGGAGATTCCCATTTACCTAAAAATTGAAGCAAGGGCTGCCATGTCCTCAACGGGGCCATCGCTCCTGTCATTAATTCGAGCCCAAAAAATATAATCCCCAATCCCAAAACGAGTGAACCGAAATGTTGGACCCGCTCACGCAGCGACAGCAGCTGCACAAAAAATCCGAAGGCGACCAGCAGCAATCCATATTGAGCAATATTGAACGCGATTATTTGACTGGTGATGGTGGTCCCAATATTAACACCAATGATGACTCCGATTGACTGAGTCAGATTCATGACGCCAGCCGTCACAAAACCAACGACCAAAACCGATGTCACCGAAGAAGATTGGACGACGGCCGTTACCAATGTTCCGGCCAGCAATGCGGTAAACCGATTGGTTGTTAATTTACTTAGTAAACGTTTCGCGCTGTCGCCGGCAACCAGCTTAAGCGCATCGGTCATGAGCCTCATGCCAAATAAGAAAAACGCCAGTCCGCCAACCAGACCCATCAGCAATGTTCCCAATTCCAATTCATTAGGAGCGCTGGGCATGAATCGTCGTCCTAAATAGGGCAGACCTTAATTTCTAGAAGGTCTGAGAGAAACTGGCAGTCGGAATCAAGATGGCTGTCCCATTAATCTCAGCCAACGATAGTGGGATCGAATCGCCGCCCATACACTGGGGTGTGCATTATAGTGAACGCCATGTTCTAAGGCTGTCTGTTCAACAATTTTTGACATTTCTGGGTAGTGAATGTGGCAAATGTTGGGGAACAAATGGTGTTCGATTTGAAAATTCAATCCACCTGTATACCATGATGCGATCCGACTACCCCGGGCAAAGTCCACCGTGGTTTCGACTTGATGTGCGGCCCAAGAGTTTTCCATTTTTCTTGTGTCTTCATCGGGCAGCGGGAAATCCGCCGGTTCCACACTATGTGCCAATTGAAATACGATACTCAACAGTAACCCTTGCACGAAGGAAACCGCCAGAAATCCTAGTATCACTTGATACCAAGGAAAAAAGAACAGAGGGATTCCAATTGCCAATGTCAAAAACACGGCTTTACCGGCAAAGAAACTCACCAAATCCCAACCGCGGGGGCGTGGAACTCGGGCGTTGCCGACACGCCCTAAAATTAGGGTCTGAAAGTCGTCGCGAAATTGCCATTTTATCGTGATGAATCCGTAGAGAACCCACAGATAAATATGCTGAAAGCGGTGGAAAGAATAACGCGGTTGATGCGGCGACAACCGCCCCATAAAACCCAATTCAATATCCCCATCCAACCCTGTCACATTAGTATAAGAGTGATGGATGATGTTATGCGTCCGCTTCCAGATGTAGGAACTGCCGCCCAATAGATCCAAATTGAAGGCCATGATTTTATTAATCCAACTGTACTTGGAATAAGCTCCATGCCCACCGTCGTGTTGGATATTGAAGCCTACCCCTGCCATCGCCACTCCCAGTGATACGATGCACAAAAGTGCCACGGGCCAACTCGTGGCCCAAAACACCAATCCACAATAGGAGAGTGCCAGCCAAGACAGAATGATGATCGTCTTGACATACATTCGCGGGTGATCATGTTTCGAAAGATTGTTCTTCAGAAAATAATCGTCAATCCGCGTGCGGACCGCTCGTGTGAATTCGTCAGGTTTGGCGAATCGAACTAAATGGGATTGAGCGCGAGGTGAGCCAAATGTCTCAGCGATTTTTTCAGCTTGTATTGGCTCTTGAATCGAGATTGTCATAAGGTTTTTCTTATTGGCAGCAAACAAATAATTTTGTCATGGTGATTCTCTCCAAGGCGACGGGTCGGTCTTTGCATTGACCTTTCCCTCAGCCAAACGGGTGGCGAAGGCCCTAACTCTCAACGATCGTGTGTTTAGTTTTTTCAGACATAACTGAAAATGAGATAAGATTTTTTAAATTTTCAGGTGAGTAAATCAAGTCGTGAATCGAGCTGAAAATCGATGCCACGGTTCAAGATATACCCCTTAAGAGTGTTGAAAAATTGGCCGAAGGCATTTTGGCTGTGTTTCAGGGTTGGGTCAAGCCGCAGTACGGCATTTTTGCTTAGGCAAGCGACCAAAAGATGATCATATCGGAAATTTGATTTTAACCCAAACGCAGCAGGGCTGAGCCATATCGCTCATGCCCGAAAAACGAAACAATGGGGCATCGCAGGTAACCGCAGCAAATTGACGCCACTAATCAACGATGGAGCTGATTCATACAACGCGACCCTGGGGGATGCTGGTCCGCAATTCATCAGAATGCCCGAAGCAGCACGCCCATATGGCCTGCAAAGACGCCTTAACAGACAAAACAGCATTCGCTGAAAGAAGAAATTAAATAATTATGGTTTCGCTTGGGAAATTGGCTGCATTTGCAATAAAGATTTCCCTAGTTCCAGCTTGCCTATTGCCCCATCGACTTCCAGGACCACGTAATCCGAAGCGATTTCTTTCAGTGTTATTGTTACTGAATCGAGGTCCAATGTGTCATTGAGATACAAGAAGTAAGTCTTCTTGCGGGGTTCCACATACAGCCAAACCTCGCTGCGTCCCAACCGATCGACAGTGATAGCCGTCAGTCGGGTCCCATTGATCAGTTGCGATGCCGCACCATCACCAAATAAGTTTCGTTTCGCGATACTGCTGTAGTCGGTCGCTGACGAAAACACCAATCGATCCGAATTCTGTGTTGTCAGTTCATTACGATCCTTGACGCGTCCCAACGCCAAGGCTTCGATTCCAATTTGGATATCAATCCGATCGCTTCCGCCACTGGGGGTCAAGGAGACTTGCGTGATCTTGTGCAAATGCCCGGCCTGAAAGAACTCGAATAACAGGTTGGTAAACTGCTTCAAATTCGCTTTGCCTCGAACATTGAATTGCAGTCGCGTCACCTCGCCATCTACAATCGGACTTGTGGAATCGACCGTCGGGTTCGCGACACCCAATTGCGTAACTAAATTGAGCAACCACGCCTGGTAAACTGACGACGCGATCTCAATGTTGGCAGGTAATGCCCGCTCTTCTAATTTGTCCCGAAGAGGCAATTTCTTCAGAAGCGTATCCAGGTCTTTTTTGTTTGTGCGAAGTCGCTTCGTTAATAGTTCCGATTGCCGTGTCTCAGCGGCCAATGGCTGGATGTAAAAACGATCAACTAGCTGGTTCACAAAGTAGCCACCCACAACTAACCCAAGAATGCCGAGCAGAATTCCGCGACGATTATTCGATATCATTGTTCCTCCTTGCGCTGTTGAGATTCCATGTCGACAGGATCGGTCAACGGTACATTGCCACCCGAATCAAGTAGATCAATATCTGAGGCACCATCGATGTTCAAGGGCAATGAATTGGATTCTATTTCCTTTAAGAGTCCAAAACTCAAATCCTCCAACGCGTATTCTTCGCGATTGCGACGGTTGACCAAAACCGTGGCGCCAAACTGCCAGGGAAACCCTTCGTCGGTAGAATTTTGACTCAGTTGATTGGTGCGAACCGTGTGATGAGAGTCCCGTATCGCTTGTTCGAGTTGGGCGATGACCAAATCATCTTTGGCGCGCACATTCATCGAGATCACACCTCTTCCCCCGGTTCCAATGGACATGGACATCGACTTGACCTGAGCTTGAGATCGCTCGGGAAATCGCAGGCTAAGTCCACGCAACTCATCCAACCAATTGATGTCATCGTTGCTCCAATTATTGACGTACTCGACGACTTTAGTATTTTTGTTCAGCAAGTCGATGCGTTTTTGTGCAGAATTTAGTTCCTTCTTCAAGGCAATATTTTTTTCTTTCAAATCAGCGACTTGGCTCAGCCCACTCCAAATCAAAAACCCGAGCCCCAACACGGCCACGGCAGAGTAAAAGGCGAGTCGTTTGTAAATTACCGGGAACGCCTTGGCGCATTTGGGAGCCATAAAGTCGACCATTTGCGATTTCGGTTGGTCGAATAAGAAACCAAGTAACGAGGCAAACTGATGGATGTGATCGGGCAGGCTCTTGATTGATTTCGGTAGACCCTGCAGGGGATCGAGTAAAGAGACTTTTGTCTGCAACGAGGAACTCAATTGATCGGCCAAAATTTGATGTTCTTCTGCGTTTCCAAACAGGAATAGGGAATCTGTTTGCTCGGCACCTACCAAATTGGGGTTTGCCGAAACCATTAGACTTCGCTGAATCTCCAGAGTCAATTTTTCGGCCAATGCTGCCGAGTCAATGTTGGACGACAAGGGAATCGTACGAACCAAAGTAATTTGGTCGTTCGCAAACACAATCAACTCGGCGTCAGTCCGTCCCAGGCTCAGCAGCACACTCTGTTTCAACGGCGCCAGATTAATTTGCCGGCGCAGCAAGTTCACTGCGCCCAGGTGACGCATCCTAATTCCCGAAACCTTCCACCCCGCCTGCTTCAGAATGGCATCGATTTCCGTTTTTTGCTCGAAGCCTAAAACGGCAATCGAAACTCGCGGCGTGGCCTCGGCACTACTTTCAAGAGCGTAATAGTCCACGATGGCATCTTCGGCCAAGGAAGGCCATCGCTCGTGCGCTTGGTTGACTACAAATTGGGGAATCTCATGCTCTTCTGCGGGCGGGAGTACAGCCTCGGCTTCTTCGCAGTCTGAACGAGCCAAGCCCACGATGACCTGCGGGTTCTTGATCCGCAATAGACTTTTTATGTCAGCGATCATCGAGCCTGCGTTATCAAGCGCGTCCCCTTCCATCGCAGCAATGCGACCCACCGCCTTGATCAAAACCCGCCTGCCGGAAACACTGGCCCAAACGTAACGAGCCTCGGTTCGATCCCATTCGATCGCCAGCACATTGTTACTTTGCGAAATCATTAGTTTTTTGTCTCATTTCGAGTCCGACTCGGAAGCAATGTAGTTAAGTCAAACGGACATTCCGTGTCACGTAGATCCTTACAGTATAATCTGCCTCGCCCCGGATCGGTGCCATCAACAAGAACGACTTCACGCAAAAAATATTCTCGATTCGGAAAATACGCTACGATTTGAGCCTGAAACACCACTCCCCCGGTGGTTAAATAGGGTAATAACTGCTTCATCAACGCCAAATCGACGACGCCTTGCTCCAAGAGCCAAGTTGGATGGACATGGGACGTTTGACCCTCTGCGGTCATCTGCCGAAAAGACAAGATCTGATCTGCTGTCGCAGGATCCATTCCAGGAACCGCTAGCAATACCTCACGTGGAGCTTGGTCGATATTGATACGACCCTCGATAACAGCCCGTGGATCCACGGTGACTTTGTCCATCAGCGATTCTAATTGACCTGACCATTCGTTGCGATCTGCAGGCAATGGGCTATCAAAGCGAAGCCATTGTTGGTTGCTCGCTTGAAACACCTCCGATGAGCCGACTAGGTCTAGTTCGGACTCAAATTTGTATTTGGCTGGCAACGAAAAATCCACTTCGAATGTGGTTGTGTCTCTCCCTTGCATCCCCTTCACTGGACCAAATTGCCGATAAAGTACGACAAAATCTGCCACGGGTTGATTGATTCGCGAGGTTAAACGGCCATGTAAGCGAATCAAATTATCATCGTTCAAATAGACCCTTGGCTGACCCGAAGTGGATTCGTTTCGCTCACGGCTATGCACAGTCAGGAATTGATCCCAAGGGATATGGTCATTTGAACGGTCCCCGGACCGGTCCCCCGTATTTGTCTGCTCGCGACTGGAAATCGTTGAAATCCAGTCGAAGCGGGACGTCGATTTAATCTGAATCAAGTCATCCAGATGATTGGGAACACAATTGGCCGGCAACCCCATTTTTCCCGTCGCGGCATATTGCTCGGCTTCTGCCCCTGATGAACGGCTGATGGAATCCGTATCGAGCCAGTCCATGATCGATGCGGCTGTCGCGGTGCTCATTCCCGGCAATTCCATTAAGACTTCTTCGCCCCGGCCCGGTTGCTGAAGCTCCCATTCCAACAAGACATGCAGATTCAATTTCGAGGACTCATTGACGGCGCCAAACCTCAAGGGTTCGCCCGGAGCAAACGACTGGGGAAGTAAAGTCGAAAAGCATGCTTCGTCACCTTCCTCGCTCGGGATCAGCGACTGATTGCGAAACAACTCTCCATTTTTCGAGATCCCACCGAGAGCGGTACGTTCGTCACGTGACAACTGAGCCCAAGCGATTAAGACTTCTTCTGCCGACCGCAGTGTATTCTCCAACACCAGTTCATCGTCGCGCATTCGCGTCGCACGTAAATCGGTCTGCATCAGCGTAATCAATCCCACGATAGTCACACTGACGAGCAAGAGGACCACGGTGACGACGAGCAATACCGCACCATTTCGCATCAGGCGCGGGGGTTTCCGTGAAGAAAAATAAATTCTCATAATTCCTCTCCGGACTTCGAAGCGGGACTCGCGAAAACTGGCAACGGCGATTTAGAAGGGCTGGATGGCCGAGTCAACAGCAGGACGATAAAATCGATGTCGTAACCAATTTGGTCTTCGGATTGTTCGGTTTCCATCGCGATGTCAATTTCGAGTGGGATCTCGGTTGAGGCCTCTGAACCGCGATCCACTTGACCATCGTCAGTTTCAAGTTTCTCTGGAGAAGCAAAACGAAACTCCGCACGAACCGCCATTGGCAACGATTTACGATCCTGGCTATGCCAACTTGAGAACCACGTCTGTCCATCAAAATAGGAAAAGCGGAGAGCGACGATATCAGCAACATGTTCACGTAGCAGTACTTCCTGTGGAGGTGACAATGGTGGCATCGCAAAGGGTAATCCCTCCCAGTCGGATTCTGCGATCAAGTTTGCCGGTTGTTGCACAGCCGAACTTCCCCCAAGCAATTCATATTGCCGAATGGATTCATATCGCACCAAACCCATCGGAACGGGGACTCTTTCCATCTCACCATCCGGCATGTCTGTACCCGGCTGCGATCCGACATCGGATTGCTGATCAAGTGAGTTTAGATCCGCTACTCCCATTTCATAAACGACACGTTTCGTCGCGGGACCCTCGACCACCCCTCCATCGGAGCCCATCCCTGTCAAGTTATTCGCCGTTCGCAATCGATTCGCTTCATGGGGTTCAACAAAGACCTCCAGAGTCAACGATCCCGAGTCTCCCTGCAGAGCCACGATCGGCTCCGATGTGTCAGGCGTCGTTGGATTCATAATGGGTACGGGAAAGCGACTGGGGCCCGGCCGGAACTGAGTGTTCGGTCGCGTTGTTCGCGTGGAATAATTGCCGCCAATTTCTACTGCCGTCAAATTCATCAGGTCGCGAGTGAATTGTTGATGAAGTGAGCGAGTGACTTGGTTGCGGTCCGCCTCACGCATCGAAATCTCTTGGCGCCTGCCCAATAAACTGAACATCATCCAAACCGAACCCAACAGGACCATGCCCAATGACATGGCCACAATAACCTCGAGCAACGAAAATGCAGCACGATTTGTTCGGCCAGACGCCTTCATTGAATTCGAACGCTGATGCAAGTAGAACATTATTCCCCCGGCTCCCGTTCCGACGATTCCACTTCCAATGCTTCCCCTTCTTGAGGATTTGTCATTTCGTCTAAGAGCGTTTCCTCAACGCTCATTGGGCATAGGCGAGCCAGTCGAAAGACTCTTGTCTGTTGGGGATCTTGTGAATTCGCGAGACTGGATAACTCAGTGTTTTTTTCAGCTGGGGTCTTGGCCCAAACCGTCACTTCGATTTGACGCAAGGGCAGCAAGGGATGTTTGAAAGCATGAACGGCGTACCAGAAATCGGGGTTCTCTGGGCATTCTAATCGGCGGACCTCATCGGTAGGCTCAAGTCCCAAGGCGATGCGATTTAACTTGTTTTGACAGAGAATCTGTTGAGCAATGCCGGCAGAAGATCGCTGAGAGAACAGCTCCGCTGTGCCCAACATTTGCAAAATCATAGCAAGACCGGCCATGAAAATGGCCATGGAGATCATGACTTCGAATAATGAAAATCCATTGCGGTTGCTCATGGCACCTCCGGAACTTCATTCAAGTCTTCCTCGTTACGACGCTCGATCGCAGAAATCTTCACGCGACCCGCCAGACCTTGGATCTGCACTTCGATCCGATAGCCATCTTCACTGTCAATGAAGATGGAACGTGATTCCATACGTCCACTGGGATAGAGGCGGATCGGGAGGGACCAGTCACCTTCCGTGATCCCCAACTTCGTGTTTGAAGTGGTTCGTTGGTTTAGATCAGTATTACCCTCTGACGACTCAAGAAATGGCGAATTGCCAGCACCTGCGTTTGCGGTCTCATTTTGATTTTGTGACGTCGACGTTTCCGCAAATACGGGGAGGCTAAATGTCGTGCCCACGGGCAGTTGGCGAGGGATACTGTTTCGTTCCTCTTCCATCTCGGCACCCATCGAACGGCCGCCACCTAAAGTCTCTTCCTCCACTCCCGTATTAACTTGCAGGTCATTTCTGACCCCATTTTCCAAGACGACGGTTCCAATATGGTAATCAGACGAGCCCCAACGGTATTGAAAAAATCGCGGTCGACCCGTTTCCATTGCTTCTAATCGCGTGTTCAGCAAATCTTTTTGAAGTTGCTGCGCGGCATTCTGAACGTAGCTACGATTCATGGGACGCCGCAATGCGGGCCATGAAAGGGCGACCACCGTTGAGAGCACCGCCAGCACCAATAGCAACTCCAGCAGGGACATGCCCCGCGAACGGTTCGCATGTCTCAGCCAAATGGAATTCTGCACGGATCTCGATTTAAGCTGGGAAACATTCACGTCAAATTCTACTCATCACTGCCGCTGCTGCGACTGGTGTTTACATCATTCGAATCATCCGTGCCGCCAGATTCGGCACCCGATTCGCCGCCAGACGATTTCCAGTTGACGATGTCGTCTTCCGTGTTTTCTTCGCTGTCAGGGCCATTGGACCAGATATTCGGAAAGTCTCGCTTGCCATTGACTGGAGGATATTCGTAGTTGAATTCATTTCCCCAGGGATCAGCCGGTACTTCCTCTCCATCAAAATAAGGCCCATCCCAGCTTTTGCCCCGCTTTTCATCGCTAGGTTTCTCCAACAACGCCAAAAGTCCTTCTTCGGTATTGGGGAATGTCCGATTGTCGGCTGCATACAGTTTCAATGCTTCTTCAATGTTGGAAATTTGAAGATTTGTCGATTTGATGTCCGCTTTCTTTTGCGAACCTAAAATCCGAGGGGCGATGATGGCAATCAATACTGCCAAAATCGAAAGAACAATCAAGATCTCCAACAAACTCATACCAGAACGTTTCATTTCATCACCTTCTAAAAAAACTTCATCGAGTTCAGTCACTCGATCATTAATTGCAAATTACTAACAGGAGTAACGTCAGACCGTTCCCGGTCTTGAAATTCCCCCACACTTTTTTTTAAAACAACAGATTTCCTCTAGGCCCAAACCACACGTCCTCAATCCCTCCCTGCCGCCATAAGCCCGCAGGGGAGAACGCGTTTATTTAATCGAATTACTCATGTCGTAAACCGGCAATAGCAATCCCAATAGGATAAACAGTACCGCGCCTGCGATTAATAATAACATGATGGGTTCGATCATTCGCACCAATATATCCAGTCGACGTTGTATTTTTTTATCAATCACGTCGGCGATTTTCAACAGAACTCGGTCGAGCGAGTTCGATTCTTCGGCAATCCGAATCATGGCCATTGTCGCGGCCGGTATTAATCCACTTTCACTCAACGGTTTTGAAAGAGTCTCTCCCGAAGAGACATTGCGTGCCGAATCGGCAATCGCTTGTTCCAAAAGTTTATTGCCAATGGACTTGCCGCTGATCTCCAACGAACGAAGTAGAGGCACACCGTTGGCCAAAAGTGTACCCAATATGCGGCAGAATCGTGAAACGGCACTTTGTCGAACAATATCACCCAATTGAGGAATGCGCAAGATCCAACGATCCGCCAAAGCCTTGCCCCAGTCGGTCGCGGCAAACTTACGTATCATGAACACCACACCCACAATGCCCATCAGCAACAACCAGCCATGATTCAACAAAATCAATCGCATGGTTAGCAATGCCTGCGTGATCGCCGGAAGCCCCGCGCCACTCTCGACCAAACGATCAAACAATTGTTGAAATCGCGGAACAATAAACAGCATTAAAAATATCGTAACTACCACACCGGCAAAAATCAAAAAGGCCGGATAGGCCAGAGCCGAAGAAATTCTCCCTCGCAATTCCGCTTGACGCTCCAAATATTCAGAAACTTTACGCAAAGCATCTTCCATGAAGCCGCCTTCGGCGCCGGCTCGAACGACGCTGATGCAAACATCGGGAAATTGGTTCGGATAACGCATCAACGCGTCTTCAAACGAAACCCCTTCGGCCACCAGATTCTTGATTTCCGTGAATGTAGTTCCCAACCGCGGATGAGAGGATTCCTTGGCTAAAACCTCTAAGGCCTCTAGCAGGGCGACACCATTTTCCAAGAGGTCAGCCAATTGGTTGAGATGGGTGGCCAAGACCTCGGCGCTGACTCGTTTGGGACGCAACATCTCAACCCACGGCATTTCGCGGGCCTTCTTGTCCGTGATGGTCAAGGGATAAAGCGAACGCTGCCTCAATTCACCGATGGCATCGTGGCGCGATT
>JBGSIY010000762.1:0-2899 GCA_041742275.1 Pirellulaceae bacterium
TCGATTGGGGTCCAAGCCCATTTGATGCAAGATTGTCGCGTGGATCCGCTTCACATGTAATCGATTTTCAACAGCAGCCGCACCCAATTCGTCGGTCTGTCCATAGCTGATACCACCCTTAACTCCACCTCCGGCCAGCCACGTTGTAAATCCATAGGCGTTGTGGTCACGCCCTGTCCCTTGTTCATATTCGGCGGTGGGCTGGCGTCCAAACTCACCGCTCCATACAACTAAGGTGTCGTCCAAGAGGCCTCGCTGTTTTAAATCCTGCAGCAAACCGGCGATCGGTCGGTCTGTTTCCCCTGCGTGCAGTTCGTGATTTTTAACCAAATCACCATGAGCATCCCAGTTGTCGTCATTGTGAGCGCCACCCGAGTAAACCTGAATAAAACGCACGCCTCGTTCGACTAATCGTCGTGCCATTAGGCATTGCCGTCCAAAGTACTCGGTTTTGGGATCGTCTAAACCGTACAACTTTTGAGTTGCTGCCGTTTCTTGATTCAGGTCGACGGCTTCGGGCGCCGTACTTTGCATCTTATAGGCCAACTCATAACTGGCGATCCGAGCCGCCAATTCGCTGTTCCCTGGATGCTGAGCCTGATGCGACTCGTTGTACTCGCGCAACGAATTCAGGAGTTTACGTTGCACTTGATCCGTCATCGATTTGTGTCGGTTCAGATCCAGGATGGCCGTGCCTCGTGAACGAACCACACACCCTTGATAGGTTGCAGGCATATAACCTGCACTCCAGTTTTTCGGTCCGCTGATCGGCCCCCCTTTATTGTCCAGCATGACCACAAAGCCCGGCAAGTTTTCATTGACGCTCCCCAAGGCATAGTTGACCCACGAACCGAGACAGGGACTGCCACTTTGGATCTTTCCAGAATTCATTTGCAGCATCGCCGAACCGTGAAACGGCGAATCGGCGGTCATGCTGTGCACGAACGCAATGTCATCCACACACTCCCCCAAATGGGGAAACAAATCCGAAACCCATTTGCCGCACTCACCGTATTGGCGAAACTTCCAGCGCGGCTCCACGATCCGGCCCTTATTCTTATGCCCACCCCGACCAAAAGTTTTGACATCGATGGACTTGTTATCCATTCCATACATCTTGGGCTTGTAATCGAAGGTGTCGATATGGCTTGGCCCCCCATACATGAATAGAAAAATGACCGACTTGGCTTTTCCCGGATAATGTGGCTCTTTGGGTGCCAAGGGGTTTAGCCATTGGATGTCATCGTCCCTCCGGGTCGGTTCGACACGTCCCTCAAAGAAGTCGTTGCCCAACATGCCCGCCAATGCGCAGCTGCCAAATCCAGCGCCCGATTGCCATAGAAACTCACGTCGCGTGCGGCCACAAAAATCAACTTGGGTTGCTTTTGGTTTTGTCATCAATCTTTTCCTGAATAGCCCCAGCGGCCAATTAATCTAACGTCTAATCCAAATATACAAATTCGTTCAAATTCATTGCGAGCAGACAGTAATTTTGAATCGCTTCATTGCGACTCAGGCCGTCATTCAGCATCCAGTCCTCGATCAACTTACTTCCACGGCCCACTTCCTCCGGCGTCGGAACGCGCTGCAGCACACGCCCCAAAATTTCCGCGACCAACGTCGCGAATTCCAGCTCATCCGTATTTCCCAACGAAGCGATAAATAGAGCAGCTTGTTTCTGAATAAAATCGCTATTAATCATACTCAGCGCCTGTGTCGGTTGCGTTGTCTCAAACCGAACGGGACAAGTGAAATCGGGGTCGGGAGAATCGTAGTTGGATAGGATCGGCACGCGCAAACTACGCTTGATATGCACGTAGATACTCCGACGATTCTGATCGATAGGACTTGACGTTTCCCATCCCGCACCCGGAACGGATTGCCCCGCCAGAACTTCCGCCGGTAGCTCAGGATAGACGCTGGGCCCATAAAGAGATTCCAAATTCAACTGGCGGGTGACTGACAAAATCGAATCACGGATCTCTTCGGCCGTCAATCGTCGCATATTGAACCGCCAAAAGAAATTATTCTCAGGATCCCGCTCCGCATAATCAGCGCGAAATGTGGTAGCCATTTGATACGTCGAGGACAACATGATCTTGCGATGCATCGGCTTCATCCGCCAACCATTTGCCACAAATTCTGTCGCCAACCAATCCAAAAGTTCGGGATGTGTTGGCAACGAACCCTGAAAACCAAAATCGCTACTCGTCCGCACAATGCCCCGGCCAAAATGGTATTGCCAAATGCGGTTCACCATAACCCGCGACGTCATGGGGTTTTCTGAGTCGGCGATCCAGCGGGCGAGAGCAAGCCTCCGACCGCTGGTTTTGGCTCCTTCGGTTACAGGGATTTCCGGTTCTGGCGGCGTCAAAACGCTGATAAATCCGGGTTCGACCAAGGGCCCCTCGACATGGGCGTTACCACGAACCATCAGGTGAGTTGGCCGAGGATTTACCCCTTCTTCTTTGACGCACAAAATATCTAAACGGCGTTCGTTCAACCGTGTTTGCAAATCCTTCCGTGTCTGTTGCAACTCACTGTAGTTCTGGAACTCTTCCTCCGTAATCACCGTCCCCACCCGCTTTTTGATCAGTTCGCGGCGCCGCATGGGGTGCCTAAATTCTTCGTGTTCGACCGGAATAAAATCGGGCTTCACTTTTTCTTCAATCGCTTGCAGGGACTTCAAGTTCTCTTGCAGTGCCGCCTCGATTTCTACATTCGTTTGCGCATGCTCGGGAACATCAATCGTGATCAAAGAGGCATCAACTACAGACTCGTGACTTCGAATGCCATAACGACGGATATTATTGAAAAAACTCAACATCTTGTAATAGTCCGACTGCGGAATCGGATCGATTTTATGATCGTGGCAACGCGCACAGTTCACGGTCAAACC
>JBGSIY010000763.1:0-1884 GCA_041742275.1 Pirellulaceae bacterium
GGCTCGTTTTCCAGCCTCTCGCCAGAAAAACGGTCGCTGTGAGCGACATTTTAAACGGCAAGTCGTTGGTGGTTACGGGGACTCTACAAAAGTACACTCGCGAAAAAATTCATCAGCTGATCGAACAGTTTGGAGGTAAGCCGAGCTCGAGCGTAAGCTCAAAGACCAGCTACTTGATTGCGGGTGCCGACGCGGGCAGCAAGTTGAACAAAGCGGAAAAATTAGGAATCAAAGTTCTGAACGAGACCGAATTTGAGGAGCTGATCGGGATTTAACCCGACTGGGGAAATCAATTTGGGATTGGAGGGGGGCACGATTTATTGACTAAACGAATGTCAGTACCTTCGGTCACATTCAAGAGTCCCTGGACGACGGGAATGGCTCATTAATCGTTCACTTAATTGTCCTGTCGGAAAAAAGGGGCTCAGAATACGGAATATTCGCGAATGGCTATGGACAAACGGGCACTTTCGCCGAAAATAAATAGTGGTTCAACCGGTAAATTCCTCGAAAACGACTAAAGTTGTTGCCGATGGGAATCATCCGTTCAAATTTGTGCTGGGTTACCTGCGATGGTTCGGGAAAATGCCTGCGGTGGTTTGGAAAAATAAGTGTTTTCCGAATCGAGATTTCCTTTGACGAGAAGCGCGGTTACTTGTTTTGAAAAATAGGACTACTCTCAGTCGAACTGTGTTCGGCCCAGGTTGGGAGTGGTGGAAGCTTGAAAGTTCATTCACGATTATTAGTTCGTTTACTTGCATAAAGTAGGAGAATCGGTCCATGTCGGTTTTGTTGACGGAAAAAGCAGCGAAAGAAGTTCAGAAGTTTATCGTTGATGGTGGGCAGGGTCCTGACACCATGCTTCGCGTTTCGGTTGTTGGAGGCGGATGTAGCGGGTTAAATTACAGCCTGAACATCGCCAACGATTATGATGAAGCCAATGATGTGAAATCAGAACAGCACGGCGTAACCGTAGTTGTTGATCGCAAAAGTGCCTTGTTCCTCGATGGAACGTCTGTCGACTACTATGAGGATTTGGATAAACGAGGTTTTCAATTCCTCAATCCTAATGCCAAGAAAAGTTGCGGTTGCGGCAATTCGTTCAGCGTTTAATTTTAACGTTCGAAACTGAATGGTGTTCCGCGGTATTTAATTCCGCTTGGTCCAAATTCTGCTGTGTTGTTCGATCGGATGTTGTTGGCTTCAAAGGCAATTTGGATCGGCGCCAATAAAAGGTCAGGAACATTGCTTCCGACCTAGGCATGTCTTGCTGAGCTTTAATGTTGCCTGGAACAAAAAATGCAAAAACAGCCGCAGTTCCCGTGTCGGGAAGTGCGGCTGTTTGCGTTGATTGTTTCGGCTGAATAGGGAATAGTTCTCCACTGAGTCTGTTTCGCTTTCCCATCCCAAGATGATTTTGTCTGGTTGAACACCGAATCCTGCCCTTGTTGGCCTAGGGGTGTCTTGATCGTCCGGCCCCGGTCGGCGGGTGCCTAAAAACGAAGGTTCATAATCAGTTCAAGACCCAAGAAGATGCCTGGCCTGATTGCTACAATGGCTGAAGACGGCAAGGAAATCGCACGCTGCATTCCCCATTTTTTCCAAGTCCGATTTTTAATCTTTTTTATGCTCGGGGCCGGGCAATCATTTTGGGACCCAGTTAAATGACAAATTCGAAAGTAAACCTGCGATCGGCGACATCGACTGACCAACAGCAAATTGTGGATTTAATTAGTCGAGTGTATAGCGAATATGGCGAAAAAATTTGTTTGGAGGATGCGGACAAAGACCTATTAGACATTGACGGCTACTATTTCGGCCAGGGCGGTGCGTTCTGGGTGTTGGATGATGGACAACAGGTTCTAGGAACTCATGCCGCTCATG
>JBGSIY010000764.1:0-8850 GCA_041742275.1 Pirellulaceae bacterium
TTTGTTGGATGATTTGGCGTTTGTTCCCGCAGAGTTGGATGAGCTGCGTTACAATTTGGCCGACACTTATTTCGCCAACTTTTCAGTTTTTCAGGCCTTGCCGGACGCCTGGGCCCTGAACCAACTTTTCCCCGTGATGCCGATTCATCGCATGAACGAACGGCCGACCAAGATTGGTATTTTGGGAGACATGACGTGCGACTCTGATGGCAAGATCGATTGCTTTATCGGCGGGACAGGACAGCGACGTTGGCTACCGCTGCACCAGTTGAACGAGCAACCCTATTGGATTGGGATCTTTTTGGTTGGGGCTTATCAAGAGTCGTTGAGCGATGACCACAATTTGATGGGCAAATTTCATATCTTGACTATCGACGAAGACGAACCCTACGAGAATTCGAAACTCATCTATGGTTCCACGCTCCGCGAGGTTCTCGAGCATGTACACCATGTTTGGAGTGATATGTCGGACCGTTTCCGCAGTGCCGTTGACAATGCATTGGTCGCCGGGCGGGTGACAGAAGAAGAGGGCGAGCGAGCCTTCCGCTTCTTCGAATCGATGTCGGAAAACTACACCTATTTAACCGACGAAATCCGGGAAATTGAGGCCAGTCGCCAAGAGGCGTTCCAAGCTCAATAAGCGGTGTTTATTAAGCGGCGGGATAGGGCCTGCGAGCTGATTTGACTCGGAAAATCCGTAAGGCGAGATCGACTTTGGGATTTTTCCGTCAGATGATCGAGCGGGATCGTTTTCTCTATGAGATTTTCAACCGTTTGATGGGAGTGGGGAATGCAAAACTGGAAACCGACGTTGACCGCGACTCGCGAGTTCCTCTTGTTGGTGGCGGGGCTCGCTGTAGTGATGTGTACCAGTTGCAGTCACTCAGAACCCGGCGGAATTTCCAGATTGCGGACGTCGGATTTAACGGCACCTCAAACCAAACAGCAGGAAATCGCCGTGGCTGCTCGCGATAAAATGTTCGGAGCGTTGTTCCAGGAATTAATGGCATCCATGGCGTCCGTGGGACCTGCCAAATCGATAGCCGTTTGCCAAGAAAAAGCGCCGAAGATTGCTTCGCAGCTGAGCGAAGAAACTGGCGTTCGCATCGGACGCACGTCGATCCAATTGCGGAATACCGATAATCGGCCTCCCAAGTGGGCCGAAACGTTTGTGCAGGGCCGCGTCGGCGAAGAGGTGTTGGTGGAATTGCCCGACGAAGCTTTGGGAGTGCTATTGCCAATTCGATTGAATGCGACTTGCACGGTGTGTCATGGAAAGTCCGAAGAGATTGGACCGGAAGTCCAGCGAGCGCTGCAAGCGTCATATCCGCAGGATAAAGCCGTCGGATTCGCCGAAGGGGATTTGCGGGGTTACTTCTGGGTGGAAGTTCCGAAGCAGCAATGAGAAGAATGATGCGGGGTCGGGGTTGGTGAACCCCCGTCCGAACCTCGAATCATCGATAGGCGTAAGGGGTATGCAACGAGTCTTGTCTGGCGGGACTTGGGATCATGCCAGCGAGCAGGTGCGGCATAAAATGATTGAATGTCCGCGAAGGACATGAGGTGTGGGGCCCAAGCTGAGTACAAAATTCTAGCAGTCATTTTGAGTAAACGATTTGGCTGCTGGAAAAGATGGTTATTGATTGAATTTCAACTGATTTTTTACGAAGGCATGGGTTTGTCTCTAAACGCACCGCAAACTGAGGGAAGATCTCGAGCAGATATACCGGAATCCGATCCGCGGGTGCAAATGGCTGCCGAGAGAACGTTGTTGGCCTGGATTCGCACGGGGCTGGCATTGATGGCGTTCGGCTTTGTTGTATCCCGATTCGCATTTGTCTTGCAGACATTAGGGCTGACGTCGAGCGTTTACTTTTCTGTGCAGGCGGCGGTGATCGGCGTGTTGATGATGATTTTGGGAGTGGTGTCAACGGCCGGCGCTCCCTGGCATTATCGTGGCTATTTCCGGCGAATCGGTTCCCAAGGCGCCAAGCCCTTTGCCGCCTGGTCCCTTGTTATGCTGGTTGCCTATTCCACTGCGTTTGTCGGGGCCTTGCTGGCGATCTACTTAGTGCTTGTCGATTTAGTTCTCGTCGATTTGGCGAGTTGGGGAATACCTTCCGTATCCCCCGGCATTGACCAAATCGACTAGTCTGGGATGTGGTGAATCGTCTTTCGCAGCAAGGTTATCACCCCCCAATCCCAAAGTGGGGCACTACCGTCGACTTGCTTTCTTAACTTGACGGGGCATCGAGATAGGGGTCGAGTCCCATTTCGGTTTGCAAAAGATGTTGTTGGCTTTCGTGGTACATGAGAATCTTGCGAGCCTGAAAGTTTTTCGCTTCGATTTTACGTTGGGCACTTCGAAACAATCCGGCGTAGCGTTCCCATTGCCGCGGGTGTCTGGAGCTCAATCGTCTCAATTGGTTGACCCGTTTTTCACTCAGGCCTTGGTCCAAGAGTTCATCTTCCAAGGACATGTATTGGCGAAAAGACCCTGGATCTCCTTGACGACCGCAACGACCAATCAGCTGCCGATCGATTCGAGCCGATTCGTGCAGTTCAGAGCAGATCACATGAAGCCCGCCAAGTTCTAAAGAAGCGGCATCGAGTCCGATATCAGTACCCCTTCCGGCCATGTTTGTCGCCACAGTGACGCGACGGAATTCGCCAGCGTGTGCGATGATTTCCGCCTCGCGTTCATGTTCCTTTGCATTCAAGACTTGATGTTCGATGTTTAGGGCTGTCAGCCGTTTGGATAGGTCGATCGATTTGTCAATGGAGCGCGTACCGATCAGGACGGGGCGACCTTCACGATGAAGTTGGGCGACTTCATCGGCAATGGCTCGCCACTTTTCCTCCGCTGTCGCGAAGACGCGATCGGGGAGAGCTCGGCGTTGTGGCGGTCGATGGGTAGGGATTTCCAAAACAGGGGTGCCATAAATGGTAGCCAATTCGGATCCCGAGTTGCCAATGGTGCCAGTCATCCCCGCCAAACGGTTGTATTTGAGAAACATGTCTTGGAGAGTAACCCGGGCAGCTTCATGTGTTTCGCCCGTGACCTGCACCCGTTCGCGAGCTTCAATGGCCTGATGTAAGCCCGCTCGCCACTTACGACCTTCGGCCAGCCGTCCCGTGAATTCATCAACAATGATGATTTCATTTTCTCGAGTGATGTAATGCTGGTCCCGAACATAGTAGCGATCGACCAGAAGGGCCAACTCCATTTGTTCGTAGATATCGATGATCGGCAAGGTCGCGAGTTCGGGAGTGTTGGCAAGTCGTCGCGTGAGCTGGCGTCCGTCGGACGTTAGCGTGATTTTACGCCGCTGCGAATCGATAGAAAAATGTTGTTCTTCAATAAATTCTGAGGTCATACGCGCCGCCCACTGGAACAACGGTTTGCGTTCGTCGTTTCCCTGGGGACCTGATTGACTCACCACCAACGGGGTGCGCGCTTCGTCAATCAATATGTTATCGGCTTCATCGATCACGGCGAACTCCAGCGTGCGCTGAACGGGTTCGTTTTCGGCGAGGGTTTGACTCGTATCGATCATCTGCGAGAATCGATTGGTCAATCCCAGTTCGCGCTGGCGATGCAAGATGCGATCTCGCAGGAAATCGAAACCCACTTCTTTAGCTGTAGTGTACGTCACGTCACAGAGGTAGGCGGCGTGACGTTCTGCATGCAGGCTCTGGGAAACAACAAATCCGACGCTCATCCCCAAGAGGGTAAAGATGGGACGCATTGATTCGGCATCGCGTCGCGCTAGATAATCGTTGGCCGTGATTAAATGTGCCCCTCGCCCGCGGAGGGCCGCCAAATAGAGGGGGGCCGTCGCCGTGAGGGTTTTTCCCTCACCCGTTTGCATAACGGCAATCCGACCGTAATGCAACGCGATACCGGCAAACAACTGAACATCGTAGTGTTTCAGTCCAATCGCGCGAACACTCGCCTCCCGTACCAACGCGAATGCCTCCGGTAGCAGGTGATCTAGCGGCTCCCCGGAAAGAGCGCGGTAACGGAGACCCAAGCTGGCTTTGCGCAATTCGTCAGTTGAGATTGAGGCTAGGGCCAAACCTCTTGTTTCGATTTGACGCTGCAACCGCTGGAACTTCGACCTATGTTGGGCGGTGTGGAACCGGAATGGGGCGAAGCGTGGTTGTGACATGGACGAAAGAGAAAAAATCTAAATGCAATAGCTTCAATACCCGGAGTCGGAGATCAACGATTCATTACAGAGGGATTCGCCGCCTGACTCCGCCAGCCGTTTTGATAATTGGCATTGTTGGGAAGTCCTGTTGTTGATTGTGCGAGCACGGAAGTGTTGCCATTGTAATTTGGTTGCGGAGCCGGCTGGAAGGCACCGTTGAACCCTAATTGACCGTTCAGTTGATTGTAGGCTGTGCGTGGTTGATTCATCGGTTGTTGGAACGGGATCGGGGATCGAGCTTGCGAGGCATCCGAAATCGGCATGCGACTGGGGTCAATCCGGCCTTGGGGCTGAGTCGTTACGAAGTCGGGCGAAATCACCCGCGACGATCCCAAGGTGGAACCTGAAGCAACTTGGAAATTTGTCGGAATCATCCCATTGGGGTTGGCAAGATTCGGGTTGTTTTGGTTTTGAAAGCCCAGCGGATTTCCTGGGGGAACTTGGCTTGTGTTCGCCGGTCCCCAGCCCCCTTGGTTTGGTTGATTGGCGTTGTTGGGCTGCGTTTGAAAGGGATTTGCCGCGGTATTTGTCGGGGCATAGTAGGGTGGTTGTTGACCATTCGTACCAGGAATATTCATCGAATATGTCGATGGAGGGGCAATAATCGTACTCTGCGCGAAGGGTCGCCAAGGTTGATTGGGGCCACATTGATTGCGGCATCCTGCGGAAAAAACCGCTAAAATCAAGGCTATGGAGCAACAGAAAGTAGATGGATTGAGACGCATGGTTAGACTTTCTCTAGCAACCAGAAACAAAGTTTGGGCGGCAGACTTTAGCAATCTAGAGATTTAAGACAAGACGAACTTAAAAAAATGCTGTCACCGGTTCCCGAAGTCCGGCCTCCGAAGATAAGCTCGGGAAGACCCGTTCTCCGAGCCCGGTTCTGCAATTAATGGCTGGCCAATCGTCAACGCAAAAAAGGGGGGGCGGTGGTGATGGTTGGGCGGAATGGCGGCATTGCGGGAACTGTTTATGTGGGGATTTGAATTCAAATATAATCGAAATGTTGTCGAATACTGGTTTTGAATGGCGTTCGCAGTGAGTGTTGCTGTCTGTTCTGAAATAGTACAATTGCGTTGTCGACTTAAAGGCTTAAGCCGAGCAGGGCGTTGAGGAATTACTTGACAAGCGTTTGCCGGAAACAAATTTTCACGTCCAGCAGTGCTTCATTCCGCTTGGTTTTAGAGTCGGAATAATGCTGAATCCAATTTTTACTTCAGCCAGCGGCCTTTGGCAAACAACGTTTTTGGAGCTGCATCGTATATTTGAGACAGCAAGATATATCGCGTTGATGACGCCGTGTCTTGCCATTTTAACTTCCCATAAATTTTTACTGAGTCGCTGGGGTTAACTGAGTAGCTGACCCGGATTGGCCTGCTAAGTTTTTTTATTCTGCAAACACGATCTCATGAGGAGAATTAAATTGACTGACAAAAACGAAAACACTTGGGCTATGTTCCTGCATTTTTCGGTGTTCGCCGGGTACGTGGTGCCGCTTGCCGGGTTGCTGGCCCCGATTATTATTTGGCAAATGAAAAAGAACGAGATGCCTTCGATTGACGAGCATGGCAAAATCGTCGCGAATTTTTTGATCTCGTTTTTTATCTACGGCCTCATCGGCGGCCTATTGACGTTCGTACTGATTGGAATCCCCATTTTGATCGTGTTAGGGATTGTCGCCATTGCGTTGCCGATCATCGGTGGTATCAAAGCCAATTCGGGTGAGGCATGGAAGTATCCCGGAACGATTTCGTTTATCAAATAGGGATAGCTCCCCAAGGCCTTGATAATCTCGAAAACGCGAAAATCGATTGGCCAACGACGCGGCAGCATCTTTAGGACCGTACCGTAAATAAATGTCGGCTTGAGCTCCGCGAACAACCAGAAAAACGCTGCTGTCGCGGAGCGTAAGGCGACAATAAAAATTCGGATGATACTTGGAAGCTATCCGAGAACCTATTAGCCGTGGGGCACTAGCCCCGGTTTATTCGGTCGAACCGGACTCTAGCGCGTTTCGGCTGATGATTCCGATCTGTTTTGGGATGGGATCACAAGGAATATCCACTCGGGTAGCATCATTTCTTTCATTTTTCCGATGGTTGGAAGATTTTCGCCGACTCATCCCCTTTGGCTTGGATATAAGCGATCAAATCCAGGACTTCATCGGCCGTCAATGTATCGAGCAGCCCCTTGGGCATGATCGAAACTTGGGACACGTTGCTATCCTCAATATCGGCCTTGTCAATCACAACCTCGTCGGTTTTGACCATCGGGTTCTCGACCAGTTTGATAATCTGATCATCTTCGAAGGTCACCATTCCGGATACGGTGGAACCCGAAGAGAGCAATAGGATTCGCGTGCGGAACTTATCGTCGATCTTTTTCGAGGGCTCGATCAAATGCAACAAAATTTCTTTGGCATCCCATTGGGGATCGAGTTGAGCCAAGTCGGGTCCAAACTCGCGACCTTGTTGGTTCATCACGTGACAGGAAATACAGCTGGCTGCTGTGAACATTTGGCGTCCCGATGCGAAATCGCGTCCGAAATTAAACTCAGCCAGTCGCTCCGAAAAATCATCGACTGTCCATTCAGTTTGCGAGACGGTCATGGCCAGCAGGCTATCTTGGATACGCAATTGATGTTTCTCCACGTAAGCTGCAGGGTCCGTCGCATATTCGTCCTTATTTTCCACCACGTATAGGGCACCAAACATCCGGCGCCAGTGACCGGGGTAAGTGCAGACGTAAGGATACACACCGGGTTTGCTGGGGGCGGTAAACTGAATTCGATCGGTTTGTTGGGGTTGGACCAACTTACTTTGGGCGAGAACCTTGCGGCTGTTCGGAACAAAAGCCGCCTCCAGGGCTCCCGGCTTTAGCGATTCGGCTTCTGCCAGTTCACCCATTTCTTCCATGGCACCGGGGATTGTGAGGACAAAGTTGTGCGGCATCATATCGGTGTTTTCGAAAATGATCACCACCGGCTTGCCCGCCTCGACAACGGCTGTCGATTTATCGTAAGCCATCCGATGGGGTTTCGTCCCCAGGCGAATGACTTCCACGCCGAGTTTCGCGAGTTGGTTCTTGAGTGTTTGTGCCGATTCCGTTGGCAAGAGTGTCGCCACCGATTGCCCCAATTGAATCAGCTCAGCCGCCCGGTCGGAGGCTCGTTGAGAATCCGGAGTTTGGGAAAGTTCCTCAATTACCGCTGCTGCGATGACGTCGGCTCGTTCTGCGTTCCAAAAACGGACAGGGATTCGCTGAATGGCTCTCACTGCAGACGCTCGTTCCGAATTATTGGCGATCAAATCGGCCAATCGCAAAAACGCGTCCCCCTCTTTGCCGCGCACTTGGGAAATGGAATCGATTGCTGATTGCCGAATCACGGACTGCATGTCCGCGACATTGACTTCCAGTTCGACCTCCACAGCAGGTGCGGGGATTTGTTGTTGCGTAAAAAGAACTTGGCGATTCTCGTCCAAGATCGCGAGGGTGAATCCGTCCAATCGTTTTCCGAGTTCGTTTTCGATTCGATTGAAGACGCGGACTTGATCAATCATGGCGTTGCGACCCAAGTCGACTTCCCACCAGGGATCTCGTGAGGTTTCTACTGTGTGTGTTTGCGAACCCGCTTGATAACTCGGGTTGCGGTTATTGTCGATAGCTCGATCGGCGGTCCCACCATGCGACGTGCTCGACTGGGACGCCTGGCCAGCAGGGGCAATATTCTCGCCATTGGAAAGGACTTCCACTTCGGCCAAAGTCAGGATGCGGCGATCGCCGGGGAGTTCAATCCGTACAAACCGTGCGAGACCGGTGTTCGCGTCGGCGCCGAGTTGTTGAACGATGTTCTCGGGGACCTTCGTCGCCACGGGGGCAACTAACGCGTATAAGTTGGATTGCAAAACAGGTTCGGGGACCAGGGAGAGAGCGGCAGCAATATCATTGAGGCCTTGCGGCGTTTGGTTTGCCGCCTCCCAAGCTTTAGCGACTTGGTTATCCGCCAGCATCAGCCCGATCCAGCCGACCTGGCGTAGGATCGACAGTTGGCCCTCGGAGGCCAACGTGGCGAGGCGGTCGCGTTCCCCTTTTAATGCATCAGCGGGTTCATTTGCCAGGGCGCGAACGAGGTCGAAGATCACCGAACGATCATTGGTATGAGCTTCGATATCTTGGAGGGATGATGTCAAAACGCTGGCCGTCGTAGCACCGGCTTCCGCAGCCAGCATTTTTATCGCTGCCGATCGCTGGGCGTCACCGAGACCAGGTCGATAAAGGAGGTAGCGAGCGATCTCGGGGGTGAGTTCCAGGTCACGCAGTTCCCCAACGCTCAGTTGATCTAGGACAAACTCTAGCCCGGATGGGGGGAGGGAGTTGAGCCAAGGCAACTCGGCGACTTGTACTTTCCAATCGGGACGGACAGTTCTCAGGGATTCTCGGATAACATATTTGAGAGGATCGTCGGTCTCAAAACTGGCAGCTGTGGCAATGATCGGGAGAGGGGACGAGTCGGTCAAGAAACTGGCGCCCCGGACTGCCATCAGTCGCACGCGAGGGCTCGGGTCGCTCGCCGCCAATGGCATCAACTCGGCGGCGTCATCGATTCGGTCGCACCAATAGGTCAGAACGCGAATGG
>JBGSIY010000765.1:0-2162 GCA_041742275.1 Pirellulaceae bacterium
TTCACCTACGGCTGTTGTTTTTTTAAATACGTAAAATTGAGAACAGCATTCCCTTGTGTAATTCCCTTGTGTAATTCCCTTGTGTAATTCAACAAGCGTTTGCGTCGCCGCAATCAAGCCAGAGTTGGAAAACGTCGTAAACGTTTTAGGACTCGCCGGCCATACTCTACTCTAAGGCGAACTCTAGCTATTTCCACCCCAAGTTGAGTTTCGGTCTATCGATCTCTAGCCCGCTCCCAGTTCTCGCGCGTAATCGGAGGTGATCTGCAAAACCTCGTCTAAATAATAATCGCGTTCGATCGCATTGCTGGACTTATTGATCTGTTCTTCCATCGTTTTGCGATCTTCTTTTTCCGCGTCGAACTCCTCACTGCGAGCCTTGAACTTGGCCATGCTCAATGGCACAGCCTTGTCTTGTTTGAGTTCCTCATATTTCGCAATCCGCTTCATCGTCTTCTGAAATTCTTCGGAAGCTGCGATTCTTGCTCGGGAATTTTTCGAGAGTCTCTCCACCAATTCGGGAGTGACTTCTTTGAGATCGACATGACTTGCCGCTGGGACTCGATCGAATTCCACGGCATAATCCAAGTCGGATTCCAAAATATCCATTTTGTCGGTGATCGATGGGAGCACGATATCCGAAAAGACGCCACGCTTTTGCGTGCTGTCGCCATCGGGACGATAAAATTGCTGCATCGTGATCTTCAAGGCCCCGAAATAGCTTGGGGGGTTCTTCGAATTGTAAACCAGTTGGTTCAAATCGATCAAACTTTGAACTGTGCCTTTGCCGTGTGTCGTTGAATCACCCACGATTAAGCCGCGGTTGTAATCCTTCAATGCCCCGGCCAAAATCTCACTGGCACTGGCGCTGAATTTACTCGTGAGGACCACAATTGGTTTTTTCCACGCCATGCCTCGTCGTTCATCATTGAGCTGTTCAATGCGTCCATCAGGGGCTTTGACTTGCACCACGGGCCCGGCGTCAATGAACAAACCGGTACAGTCAATCGCTTCTCGCAAACTGCCTCCACCATTCCGGCGGAGGTCCAACACGAGAGAATCAACGCCCTGCTGATTGAAGTCGCGTAAAATTCGTTCAACGTCGGTTGTAGTGCTGCGGGCAGTGCCACCGGAGCCACCGGCCATATCCGAATAAAAACTAGGCAGGTCAATCACACCCACCTTGAAAGCCGAACCATCTTCCTTGGTCCCGACTTCAAAAACTTTACCCTGGGCAGCTTCATCGTCCAACTCAATCTGTTCACGAACAATTTCGATGTTCTTGATTTCGCTGCCACTTTCCTTCAAAACCGAAAGCCGAACCACGGTTCCCGCTTTGCCTCTAATCATGGCGACCACGTCATCCAGTTTCATCCCAACCACGTCGACCATTTCGCTGCCTGGCAATGTGCCCACAGCGACAATTCGGTCTTCGACAGCCAAATCACCTTGCTTATCAGCCGCACCGTTGGCAACAATTCGCTTGATCACGGTGTAGCCGTCATCATTGGATTGCAATGTGGCTCCAATCCCCTCCAACTGCAATCGCATTTGGATCATAAAATTCTCAAATGTCCGCTTGGACATGTAGGTTGTATGCGGGTCAAAGCCAGATGTAATTGCGGTCACAAACATTTCAATCACATCTTCGCTATCCATTTGCCCCATGCGTTTGGAGAACATGGCGTAACGCTTCTTCAATCGCTCAATCGGCTCTACGTCCTTCTTCTCATCGTTGCTTTGTTCAACCAATAGGTCGTATTTGATTCGTTTTCGCCATCTCTCGGCCAATTCTTCTGTCGATTTAGAATATTCGATCAAATCGCGGTCGGTCACCATTTCTTCGTCGACGGTAAAGTCGTGTTCGGTGTCCAACCATTTTTGTGCCAATGCCACACTCTGGTCGATCCGCATGATAAATCGATTGAAAATCGTGAACGCCGTACTAAATTCACCTTGACGAAATTCGTTATCAATTTTTCCGCTGCTGGCTAGGAACTCATCGATATCGGATTGCAGAAAGTAAACCTTCATCGGGTCCAGGGATTTCAAGAACAATCCCAGGCCGCGATTGGCAACATCATCGTCAATCTTGCGATGCAATAAGTGATCGCGTTCCATCAACATCGCTACAATGCGTGTCGCTTGGCGATCTTGGTTCG
>JBGSIY010000766.1:0-2145 GCA_041742275.1 Pirellulaceae bacterium
GGTGATCAATGTTGACCTACCGTGGAACCCGGCGGTGTTGGAACAGCGTATCGCGCGGGCCTATCGTTTAGGACAAAAACAACCCGTTCATATTTACAAGTTGGTTACTACCGGAGGTTCAATCGAAGAGCGAATGTTGGAAACTCTCGCTTCCAAGCAAGAATTGGCCGATGCTGCATTGGATGTGGAAAGTGATGCATGCGAAGTCGAAATGGTCAGTGGCATGGAAGATTTGAAAAAGCGGCTGGAAATTATCTTGGCACCCCCTACTCCTTTTGTCGACGCCAGCCAACGAGAACGAGTGGTTGCCGAAGCACTGCGAATCCAAGAACAGAGAGAAAAAGTTTCTCAAGCTAGTGGGCAACTGATTGCCGCCGCGTTGAACTTCGCGGGCCAATTGGTCACCAGCAGTCATGATGTGCCAGCCGATCCTGCGATCGTTTCGATGCTGACCAGCAAATTGAACGAATGCACCGAAACTGACGTTCAGGGGCGACCTCAATTAACAATCACGCTTCCCGACCAAACGGCGTTGACGCAGTTGGCGGAAACACTAGCCAGACTGTTGGGAAAGAATTAATCGCGGGAGAAAAATGGGGAGTAATTTTTTGGGGGCTGCGCGCTGGCGCCAGGAAACGGAGCCTAGTTGGAAAAACGAACGTGGCTAGCGTGTAGATTCGACGTGCCTCAGTACCGTTGTCAGCGTGCGCGAAAGCAGCGGGGACGCTTGTGCCCCACAACCGGCAACTGGCCCGGCGGCCCACTCGACGAATTCCCCCGTCGATTCTCAGAGTGACACGCGCCCACCCCACGGCCCGCCCAAATTGGGCGGAGCGGGGAAGCATGCACGAAATCAATTCGGGTTGCCAGAACCATTTGCGTTGTGATTTACTCGGCAGTTATCCGATCCAAATTTTCGTGCCCTTAAGAAGAGCCATCAGTGATCGATGAACAGTCCACCTGTTTGGTCCGCAGTTTGTTGCTGGTTTTCGCGACCGCTGGCCGTTGAATACTGATCATTTCCGGCACGATCAAAGAAGACAGCCAAGCTGTCACTTGACGCCCGAGCCAACCCGCTGCCGGGATCATAGAGATCATCCCCGCCCATATCACTAAAAATTCCCCACGAACCAATATCGGCCACACCCAAAGCCGACGAACGTTGCAGGTGATATTGATCGTTTTCTTGGCCACCGTCGATGCACATGAAGGCGCTATGGTCCCAAGAGCATCCGGCACTATACGTCGGACCTGTGGTCGAGTAATGGTCGGTTCCCGAATAATCGATGGCTAACCCCATCGCTTGGTGGGCTCCCGCACCATTCCCATAGCGAGCGGTTCGATAGGTATCGTTTCCCGCTCCGTCAAGCTTCAGTCCCGCCCCAAAATAGTAGCCACAACCAACCGAAAAGTTTGACGATTCATAGGTGTCATCCCCCGCTCGATCGAGCAACATACCCAGTCCCCCCGCCAACATCGCGCTCCGCAACTCCGCTTGTTCGGCCGTTAACCAGGGATAGAAGCGACGGCCCAACCCCATCCCCATTCCCCAGCCTTCATATTGATAGTTTTCATCGCCCGGTTTGGCATTGGGGGCGTCGCTGCCGTTGTATCCAGAGCCATCGCGAAACCCACAACGGTAAAAATCGTTTCCAGACAAATCCAAAACCGTACCCGCAGCGATCGGGCCGCCGATTCCGATGGAATATCTGTCGGCTTGGTAATGATCGTCGCCTGCGCCTCCCCATACCAACCCCACTCCCCCCATCGCAGCCCCGAGGGTCCAACGCGATCCTGAAAAGCGGTTTTTTCCAGAATGATCTCGCAGCACGCCCATTCCAGCAAAAGCGGTCCCGCCCGAACCGATAGTCATCTCGTATTGATCGTCGCCTGCCAAGTCCGTCAACATGCCTACCCCCAGTCGGCCAGTCGCCAATCCGAATTCAGTGCCTAAGTATTGGTCATTTCCTGAGGCGTCAATCACCAGAGCGGTGCCTAAATCCAAAGTGTTTGCGGCAATCGGCCCCTGATAAATATCGTTTCCTCCGAGGTCGATCAGCAAGGCCACATCGCCGGTCAATGCGTATTGATTATCGCCCAGACCCCCGATGATAATGCGGCCTTGGGGCGTCGTGACATGATACA
>JBGSIY010000767.1:0-1849 GCA_041742275.1 Pirellulaceae bacterium
ATATCGATCGGTTTCGCGAGGATTTTTGTGAATACGTTCGCGACAGAATCTCAACAGAAGAACAAATCCCAGAACTGATTATCGATGCCGAAGTCGCCTTCTGTGAACTCACGGCGCAAACAGTTAATCAACTGGAATCAATGGCCCCCTTCGGCAACGGAAATCCTCGCCCCATCCTCTGCGCCAATGACGTGCAATTGGTCGGTGAACCGCAAAAGATGGGTGGGGATGGACGCCACCTGGCACTTCGCCTGGAACAAGAAACAGTTCAGTTTCGAGCCGTCGGTTTTGGGCATGCCGACTGGATCGAAGAACTTTTGCCGCATCAAAGTTACGACTTTGCTTTCAAGCCCGTGATCAATGATTTTCGCGGAATGAACCGCGTCGAACTGCAGTTAATTGACTTCCGCCCGGCTCGCGGCCCCGCCAACGCCGTATGAGCAGCCACCCCATGTTTGTCGATTGGCCCATCGCCTCGACTTGGACCGAACCCCTGCAACCCTATTGGAACCAAGTTGCTGCCGAGCGTTTACATGATCGGATTGTTACCGAGCGAAAACAACATGAAGTCTACCCACCGATCGGAGAAACGTTTTCCGCGTTTGCATTGACTCCCATCGAGTCTGTGAAGGCTGTGATCCTGGGGCAAGATCCTTATCATGGCCCCGGACAGGCCCACGGGTTGAGCTTTTCAGTGCGTCACCCCACGCCTCAGCCCCCGTCGCTGAAAAACATTTTTCGGGAACTGCATGACGACCTGCAAATCACTCGACCCAACCACGGCGACCTTACCTGCTGGGCGACGCAAGGAGTTCTGTTGCTCAACACCACGCTGACAGTACGCCGCGGCGAAGCTCATTCTCATCAAAAAATCGGTTGGGAACCCTTCACCGACTACGTGATTCAAACCTTAGCTGCCCGATCCCAGCCGATTGTATTTGTGTTGTGGGGAACTGCCGCGCAAAAAAAGGCGGATCTTATTACGGTGCGGCATCATGAGATCATCGCTTCGCCTCACCCCTCCCCCCTTTCCTCTTATCGCGGGTTCTTCGGCAGCCGCCCCTTTTCGAGGATCAATGAATCTCTGCAACGTGCCAATATCTTACCCATTGATTGGCGTCTGCCCGATATTCCGATGCCCGCCGATAACGTTCATTAGAAAAATTTTAAGCCTATTAAATTAGTTGTCCGGAAATAAGTTCCTGCTAATTTAAAAAACGGAAATTTGTAACGGGTCTATTCCTCAGGAATGGTTCTGAAAGAACGTCTCCATTTACCCCGATAGGGGTTGGCAGATATTAGCCGGTGGTTGAGCGAAGCGACACCACCGGAAAGGGTGTTCCCCCCGCCATTGCACCCTGGAGGGGTGCCAGAGACGTTCTTGATTCGCCCCGCGCGCCTCGATTTCGGGTTGCTTAAAATTCGGACCGGTGATTTCGCTGGGATTATAAGACCAGCCAAGGCCTACCCAACCTCCGCCGCCGACACACCAAACGCGGAAATTATCTAGGGACAAATCCCGAGATGCAGTCTCTTCGTCAAAAAAGAGACCGAGAAAAAAAGTATCTGCAAAAAATGCCAGCATTATTTCAGCAACGTCGCACCCCGGTTGAGCGGTATTCGTTGACTGGGCGGGAACTCGGGTCACATTCATTAAATTCTCGTGAGCGGGAGTTCAATTATTTCACATTGGTCGAACTGCCCAGAACCGTTAAATTAAACAGCCCTGATCCACAAACAATATTTGCGATTCCACATTCCTTGGCTTTGTACGAATTCATGCCGCTTGTTGCCGACAATTATCACGACCAGACCAAACGCCCGTTGTTTGCCTTGTTAATTGCCGTCC
>JBGSIY010000768.1:0-3931 GCA_041742275.1 Pirellulaceae bacterium
CCTAGCCGCGACAAGCGAGTGGCACGCTATTACTTCGTTGTCAATCCGAGCTTCCACTGAGGTGAACTCGGAGGCGAGAGGACGGGTTCGGGTGTTGTGCCACCTGTGTGGCGGAGGCGAAGGGTTAGGATCGTTCGATAAATAAATGTCCGTTTTAGCTCTGCGAACGATCGAAATTTTTTTCTTTTGCAGAGTAAAAGGCGACAGTTAAAATTCGATTGATACTAAAATAGACTACTCAATTTTTTTACCTTGAGGATATCCAGCATGCCAGCAAATTGGGAAGACTTCGAACGACTGGACATTCGCATGGGGACCATCGTGCACTGCGAGCTGTTTGCGGAAGCACGTCGGCCTGCCTATAAAATCCAAGTCGATTTGGGGCCTTTGGGGGTCAAAAGATCGAGTGCGCAGCTCACCGATCTGTATACGTGTGAAGAATTAGTAGGGCGGCAAGTGATTTGTGTTTGTGGATTTGCCCCCAAACAGATTGGGCCGTTAATGTCGCAGGTCTTGATCACAGGCTTCCGATTACAGACAGGCGCTGTCGTATTAGCTTCGGCCGATCAAGACGTTCCCAATGGAACGCAATTGGTCTGAGTTGACGCGGATTTGCGTCTTCTGGGCTCTCGGTGCCATGCGAGTTGCGAGCTACCGCAGCCAGGAGAGCAGCCCGAGTAACGACTCTGTCATCTCGGAGCTGTGCATCGAAGTTCCCGGTGGACGTCGGCTCGGGGTTGGCTGCTACACAAAAGCTTCATTTGCGCTAGGTGATACGGCCAACGCTTGTTGGAGTTTTGCGATTGCCGGGATGATATCGGCATCATCGGTTTGGCTATTACACGCCTTCATGACTTTGTGAATTTGTTCTTGGCATCGTTCAAATGCCTTGACGACTTCGGGGTCGAACTGGGTCCCTGATCCCGCAAAAATGATTTCACAACTTTTCTCGTGTGACATGGGTTCTTTGTAGGGGCGACGGCTGGTGAGAGCGTCATAAACGTCGGCCACGGAAACGATTCGCGCGGCCAAGGGGATTTTGTTTCCGGCGACGCCATCGGGGTATCCCTGACCATCCCAGCGTTCGTGATGGAAACGGGCGATGTCGCAGGCCATCCGCAAGAACTCATCGCTACCGATGCGTCCTTCAATCGCTTCTAGGCACTCGTGACCAATCGTGGTATGAAACTGCATGATCTTCCGCTCAATGTCTGTCAGGCGACCTGGTTTCAGCAAGACGGCATCAGGAATACCGACCTTGCCAATATCGTGCAACGATGAAGCCAATGACAGGTTTTGAATGAACGGTTCATCAATGTCCTTGAACGTCGATCGCAGGTCTTTGGCCAGATGCATGACATAGCTTCGAATACGATCGAGGTGTTCGCCTGTATCGTTGTCGCGGGACTCAGCGAGTTTCGCCAAACCGAAGATAACTCCATTTTTCGTTTTCCCTAATTCATAAGTGCGTGTCTCAACAATGTCTTGTAGCTGAGTGTGAAACCGAGAAAGTCGATTTTCGAGTTTTTGTAGCACGGACGTGGTGAGAACGAGAGTAACAAATCCGAGCAACAGCACGCCTGAGAAACAGACTTTGCCCGTGACATGCAGCCAGTCGAGAAAGCCAGCGAAAACTTGATGCGTGGGTTGCCCGATCACAATCCACAAATGAGGCTGCGGTAAACGATGGAGAGCGACCAAAAGGTCGGCTTCGGCAATGCGGGTACGTCCTGACAGCTGGATAGTATTTGGGTCCTGCAGCGATTTGATGAGAAAAGTGCGTTCACCTGTATCCAAATTTTCCAGCAACAGTTTGTTCAACGACTTGGTTGTGGATTTGGCAAGAGACTGATCGTGCAGCAGGGACACGAGCGTGCCTGCATTGCTGTCGATCACATAAAATGTGCGTTGGTCGAAATTGGGTGTGGAATTTAAATTGTTTTTGAGAATCTGGATGGCTTCATCAGGACTGGCGGTGCTCAACGCCTCTAACTCGCGATGGAGGATATGTTGGGCGATTTCGCCACTGTCCGAATTGACTTGCTGGCCCAGGAACCCGATCGAACGGCGTCCGAACAAATCGAGTTGATAGGAAACAAGCCACAGCGTGGCAATCAGCTGAACGCCGCAGATAAGGACGACTATGAGCCAGCGATTTCGAAGTTTCATGACACAATGTTTTTAAAACATGAAGATAAGAAAAGAATTTCTGGAGTCTATGGAGAAGAGGTCATGTTGAAAACAAGCTCTGCACAGCAAGCACCGACCTACTGCAGAAAACATTGAGAGCTCTGTGAATCCTAGGTCAGATAGTGTGATCAACCAACGAATTTATGAAATTCGGTCATTTTAATGCTGGAAAGGCGTTACAATCGGCAGAATCGATTTCAGTGATCCTCGCGAGGCGTATTTAGAGAACGTGAGATCTCTACATGGAGTGGACGGACATCAATCCCGCGCCAAATTTCGAAAAAAGAGTCGAACCATAGGCCGCAGGCATTCTCGGTTGTGTGCTCACCGGCCGAGCTGCCAAGGGGCCGCCGATGACTCAATTTCGGAGCCGTTTTTTAATCGATTTTTTGTGGACATGGTGAAGTGCTCACGTTACCGTTATTCAGTTAAAAGGAAGGCTTCAAAATGCGTTACGCGATTTGCAATGAGATGTTTGGGACACGTCCATTGGTTGCTGTCTGTGAAGCGATACGGGGCTGGGGGTATCAGGGATTGGAGATCGCCCCCTTCACAATGGGGAGTGATCCACTGGGCTTGCCCAAAAGGTCGCGTGAAGAGATCGCGCGGGTGATCTCCGATGCGGGGCTGGAGACAGTCGGATTGCATTGGTTGCTGGCACAAACCGACGGATTTCATCTTACGAGTCCGGAATTGTCGATCCGGCGCAAGACGCGCGACTATTTAAAAGGTCTCATCGAATTGTGCCATGACCTGCGGGGCAACGTTCTCGTTTTGGGTTCACCTCAGCAGCGATCCCTGGCACCGGGTCAGTCACTGGACGAGGGGCACGCGTGGGGGGAAGAAGTTCTAGCTTCCTTGCATGAGGCCTTAGTCGCCGCCAATTGTGTCTTGGCGATTGAGCCGTTGGGTCCCGAAGAGACGAATTTCTGGAACACAGCGGCCGACGTTCGCCGGTCGATTGAACGGATCGATTCCCCGCAGGTGCGACTGCATTTGGACGTCAAAGCCATGAGTACGGAGGGTTTACCCTATGCGCAAATCATTGCCGAGTCGGCGGGGATGTTGACACATTTTCATGTCAACGACCCCAATCGATTGGGCCCGGGTATGGGAACAGTCGATTACGCGGAAATTCTGCCCGCTCTGCTGGAGCTTCCATACAACGGTTGGCTGAGCGTGGAAGTGTTTGACTTCTCGCCGGGGCCGGATGCCATTGCCCAAGCCAGTATTGAGTACCTAAATTCGCAATTTTCAATGCTCAAGAATCGCGACCGTGTCCGCTGAATCTGGCATCGACAAAGGATATTTCCCAAAATAATTTCCACGTTGGGTTTGTCGACGGCGTAGGTATTGAAGGCCTTGGTTGGTCTTTTAAGCCCAGCGAGATTGCCGGTCCGATTTCGTTTTGAGGCGGGCATGTCGAGTCTAGAACGTCTCTGGCACCCCTTCAGGGTGCAATGGCGTTGGTCGCAACCTTCCGGTGGTGTCGCTGCTCTCAACCACCGGCTAATATCTGGTAACCCCTATCGGGGTAAATCGAGAGGTTCTATGAGAACCATTCCTGAAGACCAAACCTTCCGGTGGTGTCGCTGCGCTCAACCACCGGCTAATATCTGTTAACCCCTATCGGGGTTAATCGAGAAGTTCTATGGGAACCATTCCGGAGGAACAAACGTTCCGGTGGTGTCGCTGCGTTCAACCACCGGCTAATATCTGGTAACCCCTATCGGGGTAAATC
>JBGSIY010000769.1:0-6313 GCA_041742275.1 Pirellulaceae bacterium
GGTGAATTTCCCGTCGACAAACAAAACCGATCCGTCCTCGACGGTCTCCCCGCTGACCGTATGAATTGTCAGGCCGGTCAGCAAAATGGGTTTGTTTTGTGGTGCGGCAGGAGCGGGGACTTGTCCCCATGAAGTTCCGGCCAAGAGCAAAAGTGGGATCGTCAAAAAATATTTAAAACGCATCATTGTCTGTTAACTTTCAAACCTAGATGAAATTGTTTTTTTGGGAATACGGATGAAACGAACATCGATGAATTAATTATTCAGGTGGCTTTCCTGTTCAGCCCCACCGTGTTCTTGCTCATGATTATGGCCGTGGCAATATTCGTCGAAACGAGGCCAGAATAATGATTCGTCGACTCGGCGACGACCACCCGAGGCCGCTGTTGCGCGACCACTCGACAATGCCTTTTGTACTAAGGCAGATTTTTGTTGCATTTGCTCTGAAGCTAAAGCCGCGAATTCCGCACGATCAAAGTATTTGCGTCCGTCGATCCATGTTTGTTCACAACGCGAGGTCACGCTGAGAGGGTGTCCGCTCCACAAAACCAAGTCCGCGTGTTTACCCAGCTCGATGCTGCCCACGTATTGATCGATACGAAGTTGAATCGCTGGATTGAGTGTCACGAATTTCAACGCTTCGATTTCTGACACGCCTCCGTACCTCACGGCTTTTGCTGCCTCATGGTTCATATGTCGCGCCAATTCGCCGTCGTCAGAGTTGAAGGAAACAACGATACCCGCATCATGCATGATGGCACCATTGTAAGGGATCGCGTCAATCACCTCGAATTTGTAAGCCCACCAGTCCGAGAAAGAACTGGCCGTTCCGCCATGGCGAGCGATGGCATCGGCCACTTTGTAGCCCTCGAGAATGTGTTGGAAGGAACCGATCGTGATTCCAAAATCGTCCAGCACGCGAATCAGCGCCAACACTTCGTCTTGGCGATAACTATGGCAATGAATCCAACGTTCGCCCCGAATGATTTCGGCGATGGTTTCAAGTTCCAGGTCAATCCGTGGCGGAAGTCCCTGTCGCTCTTGTTTCCATTTTGCGTGTTGCGCCGCGTATTCAACGCCAGCCTGAAAAGTATCTCGCAGGAGTTGCTCGACCCCCATCCGCGTTTGCGGGTAGCGGCTGGAGGCTTCACGGCGGTTGCTTTGTTTGACGTTTTCGCCCAAGGCAAATTTGATACCTGCGGGAGCTTCTGCAAATTTCATATTGGCATCATTGGCGCCCCAACGCAGTTTGATCACTTGGTTTTGCCCGCCAATCGGATTGGCAGAACCGTGCAAAATGTTGGCTGCCGTCAGGCCACCTGCAAGCTGGCGGTAAATGGTGATGTCATCGCAATCGATAAAATCACCGATGCGAACCTCGGCAGTGATGGCTTGGCCCACCTCATTCACGCCACTATCGGTAGCCATATGCGAGTGACAATCGATCATGCCTGGGGTCAAGTGCATTCCCGTCCCATCCACTGTCAATTCCACTTCGGGGAGTTCAGCATCCGCCGCAAACACGGCTTTGATTTTCCCGTCGCCAATGAGCACACTACCATTTTCGATTTTTCCAGCGTCGCCGCATGTCCAGATCGTTACGTTTTTTATCAGACATTCGGTCGGGGCCGGGGGGAGTTCAGTTCGTCCAAAGTCACCAAATGGATAGTTGACCGGGAACGAGGCTTGCTCATTTTTTGCCGGTTTGGTTTTAGATTCTTCATTCGATGAGGCATCGTCCTGAGGATTGGCAGATTCTGATTCGGACACCGCCTCTGCATTTTTGTCTTTTTCTTGATCGGCGGATTCGGACTCGCTGGCCTGGTCGGCGTCCTCGGTCGATTTTGTTTCCTCCTCCGTGGTTTCCTCCTCCGTGGTTTCCTCGTCGGCAGTTTCCTCGTCGGCGTCGGCAGCAGCTGGGGGGACGCGCGAGAGGGTTAACTGCAAAATTGAGCCGTCGGGTAGAACGGCGATTCCGGAGCCTGTTTCGTTGCTATCGAATTGAACGCTCAATACGGCCTGGCCTTCTCCACCGACGAGCGTCGCGTCGAACTGACCCGACAATTGAGAGTCGGCAAAAGCGGCATTTTTTAAATCAGCGTTGTCACCCTTGTCGCCCTCACGACCGCCTTTGGTATCTGCGGGTTCATCGATATACTCGGAATACTCGGATCGCATCACGCCCGACCGCAAAAACATATAGGGGTGATTGTGGCCTTGGTGATTAAAAAACGCGAGGTAATCATCGTCATCGTTGGATGAACCCATCAAGTCCTCTTCAAACAAATCATCGGCGACTTGTTTGTCGCTGGTGGATGTACTGTCCGTAGCCTCATCGGATTCTGGATCCGACTCGTCTTCGTTGGCTTTTGTTTCGTCTGTGTTTGGCTTGGTTTTTTCGGATTTCGCCGTGGGGCGTTTCTTTGAGATTTTGATCGCCAGTTTTGGTTTGGAAGTCAGTTTCACGAAAAACGCTTCCTCTTCTTGGGGGCTGGAAACTTTCCATAGGCCGTCCAGGGAGCGGACCGGTGCCAGATCATAGGGGTCACGAACACCTCCGACCCAAGTTTCGACGATTTTTGTTTTGTCGTCGAACAAGTCGCCGTCGGCGATCACCAAATTTGCCAGTTTGCCCCTCGAAATGGTCCCCATTAAATGATCGACGCCAAAAATTTTGGCCGGGACCGACGTGAGTGAATTGATCGCATTTTCAGCCGGCAGGCCTCTCTTTACGGCCGCACGGAGTTGCTTAAGGAAATCGGCTTTGTTTGTGATGCCGTCCGAGGTGAAAGCGAATTCGACTCCAGCTGCCTGCAAACGCGCGGGATTTTCCGGAGCGTGATCCCAATGCATTAAATCCTCGAGGCTGGCATCGAGGACTTCATTGGCCGTTTTTAGGGAAGGTGTTTCGGGGAAATCCAAGGGGACAATCATGGGGGTTTGTAACGCGGCGATTTCATCGAGGCGACGATATTCGTTTCCACTGCCGACAATGATCAAACGCAGCCCAAACTCATTGGCAAATCGCTTGGCTCTCAATGAAAAAATTTCATTGGAAGCATTAATCACAACCGGCAGTTCGCCCTTTAGCGTGCTCTGTAAATTCTCCAAAGAAATGTTCGTCTCAGGCCGCGGTGCACTGGGGTTGGTTGTCGCAACCTGCCAAGAATCCCGATACCATTGAGCGTCATAGATTGCTTGCCGCGCGAGGGCATAGGCACCCATCGGAGAAGTGGGGCCTCCCGGGCTTCTTCCAAACCCAAATCGCGTGGTCAATTGCATATGCATGGCCACGTCAGCCTTCACGATCGACTCGTTTGTAGCCGACTCGGACATCTGAAAGATCGCGCTTCGGCCGGAAACAATTCCTGAGTTCGGGGCGATAAGGGCAGCGGTAAAACCGGCCTTGCGGTAATCGGCAACCCTGACCCCGGAGATCGCATTGGTCTGAGCCAAACTGCGATGGGAAACAATTTGTTCATTCCAATAACGATTCGATGGGCTAACCTCTGATTCAATGGCCACCGGCAAATAAGCATCTACAAAACCGGGATACACGTGCTTGCCTTCGGCATTCACGACTTTTGTTCCGTTGGGGGCGGTAACATCAGTGCCGACAGCAATGATTTTTTCACCGTGAATTAAAACATTACAGGCCTCGATATAACGATCACCCGAGACATGCACGGTGGCATTTTGAATGAGGAACCATTGTGGTTCCGCCGAGTGTAGGCCTTCTGTGGGATTGGTCTTTTGAACTTGTGCAAACAAATTGGGAACGCAAAGCAGGACCCACAAACAGAAAAATGCGAACTGTTTCATGACTCTTCCGAAAAATGGCTGAAACTGTAGTTGGGATAAGCACTAACCGAACGTCAACTATAGCACGCCTAGAGCGAGTTTTCGATTGTTTTTCGCATTGTTTTTGGTAAACGCTTGGCCTGACACGGTCCTGTAAACACGCGAAAGAGGCCAAGAATTGCAAAAACGTGGTAGGTGGAAAGCTATTTGAAGATGGAGGCAATCGAAATTGTTGAATTGATTTTGCCGAATTTCAGGGAAGTGTCCGACTTTGTTTTACGCTGGGACCCCTGGTTCGGCGAGCGCGGGTTGTTCCATGTTGAGCGTTGGCGTCGTTACTCGTGCGGGGGCATGAGCGTTTTCGATTCGCTGGAGAGATCATTCATTTTTGGATCGGGACGGAAAGCAACTTCGACGGGAATCGCAATCGTAAAAGTTGTTCCTTTTTTTGTGGATTGGAATTCGATACGCCCGCGGTGTTCATCGATAATTTTTTTAGTTGTTTTGAGTCCGATACCCGTGCCCGTTTGCCCTTTGGACGAGAAGTATTCATTGAAAATCAATACTTGATTTTCGGGTGAAATCCCGCAGCCATTGTCGGAAATATTGATAAGCAGGTCAACCAAATCGTCGCTAATGCCAATGGCAATGGAAATCAGTCCATTTTCTCGGCCCTTGCACGCGTCGATGGCATTCGAGACAAGGTTCAGCATCGCGTGATAGATGCCTTGGGAGTCGAGCTGAATATTTTCCCATTCTGGTTTCAATGAACTTTCGAAATCAATTTTAATGTTGTTGGCCACACCAATAGATTCGGCAAAGCGGATTACTTTGGACATCAATTGGTTCACGTTCGTGGGTGAGAGACGCGGTTCTCTTTCCCGGCTGTAGGATAAGATATTCATGAAGGTCAACGAGACTTCTTCCTGATTTGTTTTTACGATATTCCAACCACGTTGGGCGAGTTCCCAAGATTTCTGGGCAAGTCCATTGTTCAGGAGGTAGGCTCCACTCTCGATACCTTGCATCATGTTTTTAATGTGATGTGAAAGATTCGCCGCAAGTTGTCCAATCGCTGCCAATCGTTCGTTCTCCAGCAAGGCTGAATAATACCGAGAGTATTCCAGGGCCAACGCCGCCTGTTGTCCCACCGCAATGGCGGTTTCCAGTTGTTGTTGTTGGAAACGAGTGGTTGGAGATTCAGGACTGAGTTCGTCAACATTGCTGCGCGTGTCGACGTAAATCAATCCTAGTAAATCGTGCTTTCCTAACAGGGGCACGCACATGGCTTCATTGACATTTGCCGAATTCAAACTGTCGCTGGACGACCAACGTACATCATCCACAGCGGAATGGGTCAAGACACCTTGGCGCTTTTCAACCACGTAGTTGATGATTGATTCGCTGATTGTGATTCTGTTTTTCGAATTGGAATGGGGGACTTTGTCCATGGAAACAGCAGGACGCAGTTCTTTGGAAATGGGTGAATACAACAGCACAGCGCCCCTGTCCGCCGCCGTCAGGGTGAACAAATGCCCCAGGATCTTTTGCAACAACTCGTTTTCGTCGGAAGTTTTTCGAATCACATCGATTGTTGCAAACAACGTATGGAGGTTGCTTTGTGATTCAGCCACCACGATGGGGGCACTACGGAAGATGGACGACGAATGACTTGCCGAGGATACATGAACAGGCGAATCGCTGACGAGTTGACGTCGGTGGGGTGATCGTCGCTGGGCGTCCGAGCGAACGTGATTTGAGTCAACGGGGTTGCTGTCTTGAGATATCAATAGCAAGGGATCGTTTGTCGACTCCATTTGAGAGGGAGAATTCATCAGCAACAATACGGTCTTGCCAAATTGAATTTGATCTCCATTGGTTAGGTCGGCAAGTTTGACACGGCTACCGTTCAAATAGGTACCATTCGCACTGTTGCAATCCACCAGCACAATATGATTGTTGTTTTTGCGTATTTCCGCATGGAAACGGGAAGCTTCTTCATCCAAAATTTGAATTTCATTGGCTGAGGATCGGCCCAGACGAGTCAACGACGACTCGAGCGCAAAGGTCATTCCCTTTTGTCGGCCTTCTTGCACGTATAGATTTGGATGGGGCATGAAATATAACAAAATGGAAGTGGGATACGTTTTGCGGCCGGGCAGCGGGGTCGCGATACTAACTTGTCAAATACTGCTAACTTGTCAAATACTGATATTATGCGGCGGGATTTCCTATTGGCGTCGCTGTCGCGGAATGGTCGTTTGTGTTTTCGTTTGTATTTTCGTTCGTGGAATTGCCCGTGGCGGGTTTGTCATCCGCTGGCTTCTCAAATTCAAACTCTTCGGTATAAACCTTTTTGGGCTTTTGAGACGAATCGGGAGTGTTACAGCTTAATCCAGATAAGGCAAAACAGATCGCCAGAACCCAGAGCAAGTTATAGTTTTTTTTAAACATTTTCGAAGCCAATCAAGAGGATGAACAAGTTTCAGTTTTCCTGACGCTGAAATCTAAC
>JBGSIY010000770.1:0-2337 GCA_041742275.1 Pirellulaceae bacterium
GAACAAAATCAGGAACGAAAATACGCCCAACAAAACAGCAACAATCCACCAATTTGAGTTGCGAGCCGGGCGGCGCATGACGTCCTTGCTATTGGCTCTAGGGTCTTTTTGTTCGTCCATCAAACTCCTCAAAATCGCAAGGGAATATTGCTAAATAACTAAACTGGAAAACTTCGAATTGTAAACGAATTTCCGGTTGTCGGCGACGGCAACCCGGTCTCTAAGCGGCGCATTTTAAAGCAAAAGGGTCCATTTTGGAGGCAACATCGGTGTCACGGGTCCAGCCAATCCGTTTCCACAACTAACCGGTTTTTCGCCGCCTCTCTCAACTCTTGAACCACTGATTCTTGACTTAAGTTGCGAATTTGCCGCACCTGTTCGACGGTGTAGCCGTCCCGAAACAAACGCCATGTCCAATAATAAGACGCTTTGGGTCCCCCGTCCGCCGGATCGACCCTCAAGTCGTTCGTCAACAACGGTTTGTTAATGCCGGTCCTCGCTTGCAAGTCATCTCCCACCATTCCTGCCGGGCCAAAACTCTCAGAACGAATTTCAATTCTGTCTTGCTTCGTCGCGACAGCCTCGGTTCCTTCATTTTCCTGCTGATCGCTCAAAACCTGCTCGGCGGACCTCGTCTCCTCACAGATGACTCTATGCTCCTTCTCATGCCGAGGCAAATCCGCATTGCTCTCCAGCGGCTTCATAACCTCCGGCAAATTGACACTGACTCCTGTCGCCGTTTCTCGATCGGGCAGGGGGGCGCCCAAGCGGGGTTGCTTGCCAGAAAACAATTCTTTGATGCGTTTCGATAAAGGCAACCCTAATAAATTTTCTAGTTTGACCTCCAATTGCCCTTTCATCATCGCGTGCCCTGTCGCGCTCAGGCTGACAGTGGGCCGGAATTTCGCAGTTTCCGTTTGGATGATAAAACCCGCTTGGATTAAAGCCGACAATAAACTGTCAATCTCGTCTCCTTTGAGCGGGCGTAACAATCCGAAGGTGCTGAGCTTTTGCAAACCCTGCGACTTGACGTTCTTCGCCTCACTTCCTTGTAACATTTTCACGACCAACGATTTGCCCACTCGCCCCTTCGTTCGCAAAACGCCACTCAAGGCAACTTGGGTTACATACAACAACGCCGGGTCCGCCTCCTTGGGCTCTTTTATTGAAACTGGCTGCAACGAGGCGATGGCAGGTACAGGGCCAGAAAGCGTTAAGTTAGGCCACGGCGCGCCACAGCGATCACAGTTTTGACAGTTCGCCCCGTCAGGATCGCCAAAATAATTCAGAATTTCCAACTGCCGACATCGATGCGAAGTAGCAAAGGCAATCATTTTTTCTAACCGTAAATATTCAGCCTTTTTTCGCCGTTCCAGTTCTGCAAAGTCAATGTTGATGTCTTTGAATGACTTTTCGCGATCTTTCACATGCACGGCTCGACCACGAAACGGGGGAACGTAATCGATGAAGGGCAGGGCAGTCAGCTGGCGGATTGCACGCGCCACAGCTTCCCATTTTAAATCCATACTATCGGCCAACCGGCGGGGGCTAAACATAACGCGTTCACCGCGGAGAGAGCCGACAAGTTTCTCCAAGGCTCGCATGACCTTCCGCGAATTTTTGGCCTCCTTCGGCAACAATTCGACCAACGTTGGCAACTGCGAATCAATGCGAATGCCTGCCATGTTTTGTTGAGCATCCAATCGCTCAATCGCTCCCGCCTTCTCCAATAAATGTTCGCAATTGGCAATCCCCTCCGTTCCAATGGACAACCCTAACTGGTCCTTGAGTTCTTGTAAGGTGATTTCAATCGGGTTAGCTTCAAACGTCTGAAAATACTCGTATACTTGTTGAACCGTGTCTCGCGAGGGGTACGAATTCTCGATAAAAAACTCTTGAATAAATCGATCTTGATACGAATTCAATAGCAGGCAGACTGACATCTTGCCATCACGGCCGGCTCGTCCCGCTTCCTGATAATACGCCTCCAGGCTACCGGGGATGTTGTAGTGGAGCACAAACCGCAAATCCGATTTGTCGATTCCCATTCCAAAGGCATTGGTGGCAACGACAATCGGCGTCTTACCACTCATAAAATTCTCTTGCACTCGGTGGCGATCCGTATGGGTCATTCCCGCATGATAATACTCCAACGGAAATCGCAATTGACCGGACAAAAGTTCTACCAAATGTTCGCAACTCTTCCGGGACGAGGTATAGATAATCCCATTTCCTGGTTTCGACTTGAGAAACTCAATGACCCGTTGATCTTTTTCTGAGTTACTCTTGGGGGATTCAACCCTCAAACTCAAATTGGTCCGAGCAAATCCAGAGACA
>JBGSIY010000771.1:0-5788 GCA_041742275.1 Pirellulaceae bacterium
TTCGACTCCGATGGCGACGGTAAACTCGATCGCATGCACGTCGATGTGACTCGTCAAAAACAAACGGCAACCGAGGGGTTGAAGGTTCCAGTGGTCTACGTTTCCAGCCCTTATTTTTCCGGTACAGGCGGTAATGACAAAGAAGTCTTTTGGGACCCAAAACATGAACTGGGTGCCACGCCACCGGCTCATAAACACCCCGAACCCATCCCGCATCAAAGCCGCCGTCCGGTGATGTCCCAATCTCATATCAATGACTGGGTTCCTCGTGGTTTTGCCGTGGTTCACTCAGCGGCTGCCGGAAGCGGTTTGTCCCAAGGATGCCCAACTGTTGGTGGGGAAAACGAATGGCTGGCCCCCAAAGCCGTGATCGACTGGCTCTGCGGCCGCGCCAAAGGCTTCACGACCCCTGATGGAGATGAACTCATTACCGCCGATTGGTGCTCGGGCAGCGTGGGCATGACGGGGACATCTTACAACGGCACCATTCCTCTGGCCGCTGCTACCACCGGGGTCGAAGGCCTCAAAGCCATCATTCCGGTCGCTCCCAATACTTCTTACTACCACTACTATCGCTCGCATGGCTTGATTCGACATCCTGGAGGATACATGGGTGAGGACATCGATGTCCTCTACGACTTCATCAATAGCGGTGATCCTGCCAAACGCGACTATTGCGACTGCGAAATTCGCGACAAAGAAATGGCCAACGGCTTTGATCGCATCAAAGGCGATTACAACGAATTTTGGGCTGGTCGGGACTATTTGAATAAGATCGATAATGTCAAGGCAGCCACGCTGATGGCTCATGCCTTCAATGATTGGAACGTGATGCCCGAGCACAGCAATCGGATTTATCAAGCTCTGAAGGCACGGGGCGTGCCGACCCAATGCTACTTTCACCAAGGTGGCCATGGCGGTGACCCACCTCTGGAACAAATGAATCGTTGGTTCACCCGCTATTTGTACGACGTCGAGAACGGTGTGGAAAACGACCCGAAGGCCTGGATTGTTCGAGAGAAAGATCGCAATAACAAGCCCACGCCCTACGCCGAATATCCAAACCCAGAGGCCCGCCCCGTCGTCCTGAATTTGGTTCCCGGTGGAAACCAGATCGGCAGCTTAACCGCGGCACCCTCAGAAACATCCACGATCGAGAAGCTGGTCGATGACGTAAACTTCACGGGCGCCGATCTCGCACAGGCTGAATCTTCCGACAACCGCCTGCTGTATGTCACGCCAATCTTGTCCGCTCCGGTCCATATTTCGGGAAGCTCGCGACTCAAGATCAAATTATCCAGCAGCAAACCGGCGGCGAACCTGTCGGTCTGGATTGTCTCACTTCCCTGGAGCTCGCGCGGCAAGATTACCGAGAACATTATCACCCGCGGTTGGGCCGACCCGCAAAATCACAAGTCATTGACCGAAAGCGAAGATTTGGTCCCGGGACAATTTTATGAACTTGATTTTGAATTGCAGCCCGACGATCAAATCATCCCAGCCGGTCAGCAAATCGGACTCATGATTTTTTCTAGCGATCGCGACTTCACGCTGTGGCCCGAACCCGGAACAGTTCTCAACGTCGATCTCGCCGGGACAGCATTGGAACTCCCGATCGTCGGCGGCGCCGAAGCCTTCCAACAGGCGACACAGCCAAACCAGTAATTTTGATTGGGCTGAAAGCGAAAAATAATGGCTCAACTAACGTGCATCGCGATGTTCGAATCGCGATGCCAACAGGTTGACGTTAGAAATCACTCATTGCCTGATTTCGGTTTACGCCATGATCAAATTGTTGTGGGCTAGAATCGCTTCCAGCAGTCATGGCTGGCAAATATCATCGCTTGCTGCAACCATCACCAACGCGAACCAAAGTAGGCCCGGTGTCGCGAACTGAGATTAGTAGGAATTTTGGTAAGAAGATGAGGGGTAAGAAAATTGATTATCCTGATCTTCTTACCCCCATTTTCTTACCAACCGGATTTTGGGTTACGCGATGATCAAATTGTTGTGGGCTAAATTCGTTTCCAGCAGTCATGGCTGGCAAATATCATCGCCTGCTGAAACCATCAACAACGCGAACCAAAGTAGGCCCGGTGTCGCGAACTGAGATTAGTAGGAATTTTGGCAAGAAGATCAGGGGTAAGAAAATTGATTTTCCTGATCGTCTTACCCCCGGTTTATTCGGTCGAACAGGACGCTAGAGCGTTTCGGCTGATGATTCCGATCCGTTTTGGGATAGGCTCTCAAGATCCCGAGACCGTAGGATCTTTTGCAAGACCCACTACCCTAAAATTAGGCGGTGACAATGTATTAGGTCGCTTCCAATTGAGCCAAACGCTCCACTAGGATCTCCGTTTCCGAATGGGACTTCTCACTCCAAACCTGCGCAACCACGGGAGGCAAATGATTGTAATCAAAGGTGCCTGGCCCCACACACGCGATCAAGCCATCCACAACGCGGCGATTGAGTTCCGGGTTGGCGCTCCATTTGTTGCACAGGGAACGGAAAGAAGATTCGATCGACCCTAACAGAATTCCCGTTCGTTGACGTAACTCGGCTGACGAATAGAGCCTTTGTTCTCGAGCGTGATCTTGTAAGCGTTCCAAGTCAAATGCAAATTTCCGGGCCGCTCGTTGATCGGGAAACATCCCCAACAGCAGGTCAGTCCATTTTTCAACCATTTTTCGCAATTGATTGACCCGATTGAAAAGTTGTTCATTTTGGATTTGTGCCGCCAATAGCAACCGCATGACCCGATTTCGCACCTCGATATGACTGATAAAGATACTGTGGGCCATGGGAGCATAGTTCACACGTTGGTGTTGCAAATCGACCGAGACCATCACCGCGGCCCAAACCCGAGTCAACACTTCGGCCGCCACAATCTCTTCGACAATGATCTCCAAAGCGGGCCATGGATTGTGACGAGCCGAGTCGGCCACAAGATCTTTTTCAAATGTTTTCAACGCCAGGCTCCACCGCAGGCTCCGTGATTTGTGAGCCACCCAATACGTGTCCGAAAACAACGTGATGTCTTGGTTAATCGAATCGGCGATCGTCGCAGCATTTGCGGCAGTCCAAGCGGCAATTTCGACCAAATGACGAGCGTGCATAGGATATTCTATTGTGTGTAAAAAAGAATGCCTGTTGCTGGTGCTCATGGAGAGCGTCTGCCAGAAACACAATGGCGAAGGAATCGTAAATGACGTGTTCAGAGAGGTTCAGTCATCCGGCCCGTCTGTCGGAGGGAGACGGGCCGGCGACTGCGTTTTGGTTGATAGGATGTCAAAGCAAAACGCGGGCCAATTTTCTTGGCCGGCGCTAACGAAGTCTCACATGACGCGATTTACCCGTCCAAAACGCAGTTGACCGGCCAGATCCTCGCAGAAGCAAATTGCAGAACTCGCTTCTCTCCGAGGCCTTCGGTTGCTTTTTCGCAACACAGGTTGCTCAGAATCCACAAATGTTGCAGCGATATCCATTCCAGAAAGCGATTGAGAGTACCTAGTCCAGGTTTTCGCCCGTCCTAAGCCTGGCCATCGAATTGACAAGCGAAAATCATCATGTCGGAGGATGACACGATCTTCAGCGGTGGGTACCAACCACCCAAAAGATGCCGCCATGGGAGTCACAGGTCGCCAGAGAGACAGACAACGAATCTGCATGCGCCGGATAACAAGCAGCAGGTCGATCTGCGAGGACCAGCGGATGTGAGTACAGAGGCCTGTTTAGTGAGTGCGAGTACGATTTGCTGGGAGGGAGTACCGACGGTCGGAACACGGTGAGTTTTCCCGCGCGATAGAACGTTGGCCGCACGGCACGCGACTTTCATAAAAGCCAGTCGCACACCTTAGGATTTTATAACCAGTGATCGCGCTGCCCAGGCTAACGCGGTTCGGGTGTTTCAACCTCACTGTAAGCAATGATTCAAGGCGTAAACAACGACCCCAGAGATCACTATTTGAACAAATCGTCCATAGATTTCCAAGAAACGTCATGGCGAGTATGCAAACGCTTGGCCAGTTCCAGAGAGTCGGTGCGTTGCAAGGCGATGCGATGGGCAACATCTGCGAGAGCAATTTTCTCGGCTTCCATAACCATCACCAGTTCGCCACAAGTCACTTCGGCACGCTGAAATTGATAACCACTCAGTCGTTCTATGGAATCAGTCAGGTTGAGAGCGGGAGCAAACTCGGGCACGGCCACCAACATTCTCGCCATACCTCCACAACCATCCACAAACGGCTTCGACGATTCAATTTGATTGACGAGATGTTCAATAAATGAACTCGGTTCCGTTTCTCCCAAGCTGAAAAGCACTTGGTCCAAATCGACCTGACAACCGGAGATCACAATTTGCTCTCGCGCTACCTGTTTCACTTGTTGGGCAATGTGGACGATGCTGAATGAGTCGCTCAAAAACAGCTTTTCATAGCCACCCTGAGGAACCACTTGTTCTTGGTAAAAGGCCTCTTCCGCCAAGTCGACAATGATTTCCTGCCGTTGCAACAATTGGTTTATAACCCCTCGATCGAACCCCTCCAACGCTTGGATATCCGCCATAATTTCGCTGTCTGAACGCCATAGTTGCGAATGGCTTTGGATCAACATTTTGAGCCGTTCGATTCGTTCGCGTAGCGGATTGAAATTCAAAATCAAAAATCGGCAAAACAGAAAGACGACTTCGTAACTTAATATTTGCTCTAGCGATTGTTGGTGCTTTTCCACAAATTCCTTGATTTCGGCTTCCAGTTGTTTGCGATCTGCGATGCCCGTCAAGTTGGTAATAAATTGGGCTTCCGCGACATCAAATTCTTGTTTCAGTCTGAGCGTTTCGCGTCGCGCCGTGTCGCGGTGCGAGTGGAGGATCGCTTCATTGTTTTTCAAAAAATCGTTGATACTTTTGAAACAGAAACGGGAACCTTTGAAATAACGAAGAACCTCTTCATGCAATTGACCGGCCCAATTATTTTTTTGGTCGCGAATTTGCGAAAAGATGTGTTGAGCTCGAAGGGAACCGAGTGGCAAATCCACGATATCGTTCTCGGTTTTTACCGTGATTTCATGGCCATACAGTTTACGAAAGGGAGCAAACAAAGAGGTGCTCAACTTTTGATCTGAAAAAATCTCAAATAATATTTTCCCTTTGGCCGTTTCCAAATCGAGATTTGAGACCGATTGCCGGACAGCCCCTAATACAAGCGATTGAATTTGCTCAAGCTCCGTCCAGGGATGGCGCTGAATGGGTTTGGATGAAGCGACTTTAGCCGAACTGGAATGGCCTAACCATCGATCGAAGAGTTCCTTTTGGATCGCTTCGACCATCAGTTCCAAATGGTTGCCACGCAGCCCCCTATCCGCCAGCCCGAAAGACCGCAAGGTAAACGATTCATTTTCCTTTTCTAACTCGCGACAATCATCAAAAAATGCCGGAGTGGTTTGAAAAGAATTCAAAAATAGATACTCAGCAATTTGACCTAGATGTTGATTCCATTTTTTTTCCGGTACATTGAGTCCTAGATCCAAATAGTAGGGGAAGTCGATGGGCAGATCGTCTTCCAGGGGTGGAATTCCACAGGCATTCTCGCCGGGATAGCCCTTTTCGGTATAGTGGCGCAATTCCGTCAAAAACGAAAACGCATTGGCTTGGGCGATACCATTTTCGCGTTCATGGGCATTGCAACTATTGACAAATATTCCAAATATTTGATCTGGATCGCAGTTGTTTTCTCGCAATACCATTTTCAGCGTATAAGCCAGATCCAAGGCCATGCCGCTGCCAAT
>JBGSIY010000772.1:0-3886 GCA_041742275.1 Pirellulaceae bacterium
GAGTCGTTCCGGCCTGATCGATTCAAAGATCATTCCGGAATCATTTGTAGAGCATCGTCGCCGTGTCATGAAAACCCTTCGCGAGCGGTATCCGCTTCCGCACATGTGGGAAGACACGATGGAGGGAAATAATTAAGCAGCCCGATGAAAGTCGCTGAATTCCAGTGTCGTATGCTTTGGAATGGCGAAACCAGCATTTTGCAACGGGCAATGTGGCGGGCGATATGAAACGGACCGTTTCAATTACCCGTAACGTTCTTTGTCAGCTTCTTTGAGTTTGCTGACAAACAGTTCTGAATCGTGACCAAAGCTCAAGGCGGCGCGGATTTGTTTCATCAACGTTTTCGCGACGGGGGTTGCGTCGCGGGGCTGAAAAAGACCCTTTTTGGCGATCATGGCGACTCGCACCAAAAGCTTGGTATGAGGAGGAAAGCTATGGATGAAGGGGCTTTTTTCCGGCGAAACGATATCGATATCGACGATCAATTGAGCTTTTTGATGCGGTTTGGTTTCGGAGACGGCCGAGATGGATATCGTCACGGAATTTTCGGTAACGTTGGTGATTTGCCCCGACAATTCCTCGGCCATCGTTTGGACTTTTTTGATAAACATTTGCAAGATGTCGCCCGAGCAAAATTCGGAAACCAGCAACGGATTGTAGCTGAGTTTTCGCCATTCATCGGGGCAGACGGAGTCGGTAGCCTTGCGTTCGTTTGTCGGATTGGATTTTGACTTCAGGGACGAAGCGCGAATCGTGCGATTACGACCGGTTTCCTTGGCTCGCAACAACGCTTGATCGGCACGGACAAACAAGCTAGTCGCGTCGTCCTCTTCGGTCAATTCGGCAACACCAAAGCTGGCGTTCAAGGTTCGGTTGTCCAGCATGGGTTGAGGTGTCTTTTCAAGAACGCGACGCACTGTTTCAGCGCGTTCTTGGGCGGCTTCCTCATTACAATGGGCACACAAGACGATAAATTCTTCGCCCCCAAATCGCGCGACAAAATCATGGGGGCGGACATGCTGTTTTAGCAGACTTGCAAATGCAATCAGGGCTTGGTCCCCGATATGATGTCCGTAGTTGTCATTTATTTTTTTGAAATAGTCGATATCGCAGACGAGAATGCTGCACGTTAGGCCAACTGCGCGATGAGTCTGTACATACTCTTCCAAAATGCGTTCGAATTCTGCGCGATTGGCGACTTGAGTCAACGGATCGAGCGTGGCGATGGCGTACAGGTCATTCAATTGCTTTTGCAATTCGACTTGTAAGCTCGTATCTCTCATGATTAGTACGCCCCCAAAAGGCGAACCGGCGACATCATTCACCGGAAAGAACTGCAAATCGATTTGAGCGTCTCGACCACTGCGTCCCGTAATAAAAAACTTATCGGCGATGGTTTGTCCCCCACGAATCCATGTTTCAAAGGGGTTGCGGCTGTCAGGAATCGGGATGCGATTGGAATCCTTCAGTTGCACCATGGAGGGCTCGAAGCGTCGTCCGATCACGGCAAAACCCAAGCCGGTGAGTTTTTCAGCTCCGTGGTTCCAATTGCAAATATTGCAATTACTGTCCAGGAAAATGACACCCTCCGGCAAATTGTCCAGTAGACACTGGACAAAAGGCATATTTAGGTTTCCGGAGTTTGTAAGTGTCGAAGGCATGGAGCTCGTTTCACTGATGCCATTTGCATCACCAGCATGGGTGAGGTGCATCGCCATCGTTGTTGCCGCGTTGATCATAGGGTTATGCGTCTCACAGGTTCTGGGTCATTAAACCCTCGTTTCACTGTGATCCGATTGAATATTGGTAAAGATTGGGAGTGCTGTACTCACAGTCCTCCGTCAAAAACTTACGCTTCCGGCATTATCGCAACAATAACTGGGACGAGAAGGCCTTTTGTCGACCGTTGCCGAAGTCTAGGATACAGCCTGGACGATGTCAAAAATCAAAAGAGCGTTCTAATAATTTAGGCGAAAACAATTCTCCACCAACAGAATTAACTTCGTCACATGCATCCAATTGAAACCGAATTTAGGTTCACAAAACACTACAATCATGAAAATCGTTAAAGTCGAATTGGAAAAGGGTTATTCCTGGGGCGTACTCAATTCAGCCACCGAAGTGGAATTATTGGGCTCAAACTTCAATTTTTCCCAATGGGGTGGCATGGGTCCAGCTGACCGGGCAAAAACAATTGAGGCTTGCGTGACGGGCAAGCGAATTTTGTGGGATTCAAAAATGGCTTTGGCACCCGTGCCGCGTCCCCCCAAGGTCATTTGTATTGGAAAAAATTATGCCGATCACGCGGCCGAGATGGGGGGCGAATCGCCAGAGTTGCCCATTGTATTCAGCAAATTCTCGTCATCGGTCGTGGGGCCCAATCATCCAGTGGTTCTGCCAAAAATTAGCCAGCAAGTCGATTACGAAGCGGAATTGGTTGTCGTGATGGGAAAGCCCGGTAAACATATTCCGCGCGACGAGGCGATGTCGCATATCCTGGGTTATACGTGCGGCAACGATGTCTCCAGCCGAGACTGGCAAAAAGGTCGGCCGGGCGGGCAGTGGTTATTAGGTAAATCTTTTGACACCTTTGCCCCCATTGGGCCGTGGTTGACGACTGCCGAAGAAATCGCCGATCCGCATGCCTTGGAGGTTCAATTGCGACTAAACGGCATGGTCATGCAACAAGCCAGCACGCGATTATTGTTGTATCCGTTAGACTATTTGATTAGTCACCTTTCACAATTTTTTGAGTTGGAAACGGGAGACTTGATTTTTACGGGAACACCTGCTGGCGTTGGTGCAGGGAGAAATCCACCCATTTTTTTACAGGCCGGGGATGTCACCGAAGTCGAAATCAGTGGCTTGGGCATTTTGAGCACCACTTATATCGCCGAAAAATAAACGGGGGCGGCAACTCCCGATGCTGCCGGCAAGATCCAATGGAAGTATCCCCGTGGGCAAATCGAGGTGGGGATAACGTTGCAACGATGTTACTGAGTGCAACGTGCAAAATTGGCGATTTGGAAGGTGAGTGGTCATCCGAATTTGTGGAGGGAACGCTGCACACGCAACACGAGCAATCAAAGGCAAACGTAGCGGAGAGCCAGGTGCTGCCTTTTTTTCATGACCAGGTTGTCGAAAAAAAATGCAGCGTTCGACTCGCCTGTGAGCTGGGCAATCGAGAAAACGTTGGAAAAACGTGCGATTTTCTGAGGCGCAGTTTAATCCGAAGATTTTGGTTAGTGAACTTCAGTTGATTTCGCCGATTCTTTACAATAGGCGCGTGCCGAGGGGTGAAACGAATCCGAGTCAAGCCGATTGTTGAAATTTGCCGAAGACTTTAGGGGGAGTTCGGATAACTCTCCTATCCGTTTTTATCAAAAATCCAACGCAGCTAGCGTCTTGGTTTTGTTTTTTTAAATGTTGTCGCGATGACGAAAGGACTTGTCATTGGCTCGAATTGATCAGCGGCGTCGAAGGGTTGTCATCGACGAAGCGATTCAGACACGCGACGACCTGGAGATCTGTGCCTCCTCGGAAAACTCGGTTCCGGAAATAGTTTCTGATGCGGAAACGTCAGCCGTGGGCACGGGTTACGATTCTCGTGCGGAACGGCGTCATCATCTCAAGACCACGGACTTGTTTCCCAAACGCTTGCGTTCGGTCATGGCGTTTGCGGCGATTTTGGTTTTTTTCGCCGTGCTCATTAATGTTATACGTTGGGGCGTTTCCGGGGGTGTTATCAGTTTGACAGGGCCAGCCCTGGAAAAGTTTCAACTGGTATCGACGGGCAGTCTCTCGAGTTGGTTTTCTACAATCTTATTGATGGCATCGTGTTTGGCGAGTCTGCAAATCTATGCGTTGCGACAACACCGCCGCAAT
>JBGSIY010000773.1:0-2758 GCA_041742275.1 Pirellulaceae bacterium
AGCCGAAACGCGCTAGCGTCCGGTTCCCTGCAAAACCGGGTGCTAGTGCACTCCGGCTAATTTTAAAAACGGATTTTATTACGGGACGGTTCCTAAGTTATTTTCCGAAACTAAGTTCTCGGATTGAAGTTAGTCGCTCGACTCTCCGAGTCGAAAAATCACGGCTCGGAGAGCCGTGCAACATTGAGCCAAATCGCCAGTTTATTTCCAGACAATTCCAATGGTCACTCTTGAGCCCGAAACCATTGGCCCGACTCGTAGGACCAATCGTTTCCAAAAAATCCGGCGACACGGACCGACTCGTATCCGTTGAGCAAAAAGTCGGGAGCCGCGAGCAATAGATCCGGATATCCCGTCCCAGACGAAAAGATCGGGATTCGGCTGGTGGCTTCCATGGCCAGCAGGTCGGTCCCCCCGATCGCCGCCACCGCCGCGATTGGGCTCCCCGGTCGAGGTCGCAACATCAACACCGATTGCGAATCATTATTTTCTGACTCACCCGCTAACTGCCATTTATTTTTTTCGATCGTCACGGGGGAGCTCTTGAGAAGGTCCGCCCACGCCGAATTGATCGAGGCGTTTCCATATACAACTACGCTTCGGTCGGCCTCGATCAAACCTAATTCATGATCGGCGAGCACATCAACAGAAGCGTTGCCTCGATAACGAAAGACCTCGGCGTCATACCGAGCTCGCTCCATCATCCATTTGTTTTCAGCCTCATCGCCGTGAGTCCCGTAGACCAAAACAAAACGGTTTCGAAACGCTTCCTTCAGCCCCGAGCCTCGATGAGGTTGCTTGTGATCGGCGCTGGCCGCGGCCGGATTAAGTTTCCAATCGTCATCTTGCTTGACCAATTCGACGGTATCGGCGATCTCTGTTAAATCACCGAGTACTTCTGTCCCGTCGAGCTCAAATTTAAATGACGTCATATCTTCAGGAACCCCTTCTGCGGAGTACAGCAAACGCGTGTCAAGCAACAAACGACTTACATTCTCGGTCGTACCACTGACTCTTAAATTCGCAGCATCAAATTTTAAATCAATGCGACTTACATCCCCGACCGTTTGTTGTGCGGTAATGGTCGCCCAAAAACAACGTGCCGAAGCCGCGGGATTCGGTGTCGCAAACTGAATCGCGCTCACTTGGGCCGACGGCAGCAACTGATGTTCGGAAAAAAATTGGAATAGAGGCGGCCAGTCGCAACAGGGATTCCCCCACCAATGCCCTGCCCCAGGTTGCTCTTTGTAAACAAAATCAGGATGAAATTTTGCCAGAACCTCTCGCATCGTTCGCGCCTGCCCGACGGGAACGTTATCGTCGCGATCACCATGCAAGATATAGACGCCTTGCCCCTTCAGATTCTCGACACGGGCGATCGTGTCACTGGTTGCAATCGACCGTTTCATCGTTTGGGACAAAGGATCTTCGCCTAAACCAATATCGCCACCCGCATAAGTCGAAAACGCAATCCAACCCGCACTCGGTCCAATCGCAGCGAACCGATCGGGGAACAACGTCCCCAGGTGCCAAGTCCCATGGCCTCCCATCGAATGACCGGTCAGATAGGTGCGTTGCCGATTCGTTTGAAACCGTTGCTCTGCTTGGTCAAGCACTTCCAATGCGTCCCATCGTCCCCAATCCTCCCAGTCAAAACCAAAATTGCGACGATTGGTCGGGGCGATAATATACAGATTCGGTTTGGCACTATAGGCAGCAGCGTGCCCACTCCCTTCCACCCCGGCCCCGTGTAAGGCCAACACGAGGCCAGGTGCCTCCGCTGAGGGTTCCTTCGAGGGTTCCGCCGTAACCGCCGGCGGCACCACGCCATAATATTGAACACTACCATCAATTTGACTTACGAACGTCCGAACATGATGCTGTTGCCCATCGCGATATTCCCAGTTCACATCAACAACATCCGCAACATCGACCGCCGCCGCTGACGTCGCAGATTCGTTACCGGTCACTGAGGCCAGCAGTTCAATCTTCACCGCAACTTGGTCCTTTACGACTTCGTTCCCGGTCGATCCATTCTTAGGACTCAATCGAAAGGGGACCTTGCGTGTCGCCAATGGCAAAAAGGCGGGAACATCAGTAACCGTTGTTTCAAATCCCTCCGCCGAAACTCGCAACCGGTAACCGGAACGCGGTTCGTTCGTCGCATTCACGACCATCAACGCGCCCCACAAGTCTTCACTTTCACTGCGAATTACATGAGGAAAAGTGGTATCTCGCAGGCTAAGAAAAACGTCGCGTTCGCCACGCCGCAACTTCGCCTCGACCTTGCCACGCGTCCCCGAGAAGATTAACCAGTTTTTCCCTTTGTTCAATTCGATCGGAATCTCCGTTGAACCGTTGGAATAAATGTCGCCGTTTCGAGGGACCCCGTTCACACGAACCAAACCGGCACCTCGAACATCGAGCAACCAGATCCCCGCCTCAGCCTCGTCCACATCGATGGCCAACCAACCCCGACCCAATTCACGATCGGCAAATGCACCTTGTTCATCAGCTTCCACCTTGCGCCAATTTTTTAGCCCCGGTGCACTGGCGATACTTTCAGGTTCGGTCTGTGGCATTTTCAATTCCCCAGACAGCCTGGCCCACTCTAAGGGATCCTTGGGCAAAGAAATCCGTCCACGCCCGCCACCACGTGCCTCGGGGACCACAATCCACCCCACGCGCAACAGTCTCTCGTTCTCGGGAGCTATTTCTTGAGCAAAAACCGACTCGCTCGCCAATATGAACCCCAGAA
>JBGSIY010000774.1:0-5984 GCA_041742275.1 Pirellulaceae bacterium
CTCAAAACGATTTCCAAGATCGGGGCATCGCGATTGATGCCGACGAAATCTTTGTTTCGGACGGCTCGAAATGCGACTGTGGAAATATACTGGATATCTTTGGACCAGGAAATCGAATTGCTGTTTGCGATCCGGTCTACCCCGTATACGTAGATACAAACGTAATGGCAGGCAATACAGATATCGCTAACGCATCCGGTCGCTATGGCGGTCTAATCTACATGGAGATGACCGAAGAAAATGGATTTGAACCCCAGATCCCCGATCAGCCCGTGGATTTAATCTATCTCTGTTTTCCCAACAATCCTACGGGAGCCGTGGCAACCCGAGCGACGTTGGAAAAGTGGGTGCAGTACGCTACAGAAAATAAGAGCTTGATTCTCTATGACGCCGCCTATGAAGCTTTTATTACCGACCCAACACTTCCCCGTTCGATTTTTGAGATTGAAGGTGCCAAACAGGTCGCGATTGAAATGCGTAGCTTTAGCAAAACGGCAGGCTTCACTGGCATTCGCTGCGCCTTCACTGTGATCCCACGAGAACTGATGGTGACCACTACTCGGGGCGAAGAAAAATCACTCCATGCCATGTGGCTCAGAAGGCATACGACGAAATTCAACGGTGTCTCCTATCCGGTACAGCGAGGAGCCGAGGCGATTTATTCTTCCGAAGGCAAACGTCAGGTCGCCGAGTTAATTCAGTTCTATATGAATAACGCTCGTGTCCTCCGCGAGGGTCTCGAGGCCATGGGCTTGACCTGCTTCGGCGGCGTACACGCTCCCTATGTGTGGCTGAAAACACCGGCAGGACTTAAGAGCTGGGAGTTCTTCGACGAACTTTTGGAACGTTGCCATGTGGTGGGGACGCCGGGAGCCGGTTTTGGAACTGCTGGCGAAGGCTACTTTCGTCTCAGCGCATTCAACTCGTTGGCCAACACCCAAGCAGCCATTCAGCGACTTCAATCTCACTTTGCCACTGCTTCCAGTTCAATCGGCGCGAAAATCTGAACCCGCTCCTAAGAGAGCCTTTTGGGGCTACATCGGTAACAAAAAAACAGTCGTGGAGACCTATCTCGCCACGACTGTTTTTTAGTTTAGAGCCTATCCCACAACTGATCGGAATCATCGACCGAAACGCGCTAGCGTCCGGTTCGACCGAATAAACCGAGGGCTAGCGCCCCACGGCTAATAGGTTCTGGGAAATGTTCTTAATGTGTCCGCTCAGAGTAACAGGCATGGTGCGGATTCCGCCCGCCTCAGACAATACCTGAAACGCCGCTGACTTCACAGGAATCAGCGGAGGTTATTAACGGCCGCTTCATTTACCCGGTTCGTATCGAAATCGATAGTGAGCATGTGACTAAAAGCACAGGTTAAGACCACCATAGAATCCATGCATCAACAAACTGCCGTTGGAACGAATGCGTTCGATTTCCATGGCGTCCGTATAGTTGTAAGGGACTTGATCAGGAGCCAGTGCCAGCCCGGTCACTCCTAAAACGCGATAGCCAAACGTAATTCTTGCCGAGCAGCTCAGCATGTAGGCCAATCCGGCCTCGGCTTCCGTGAGCGTGGACAAATCATTTTTACTCGAAGAATAATCGTAAGGGCGGCCGGTCGAAGGACCCGAATTGATGTAGGCAATGTTCATATTCTCGTCCTCGATAAATTGACGATGACGAATCCGGTTGTTGTACAATCCGAATTTGAGGCCCGATATTAATTGCAATCGTTGGGTTAAACATCGTGTCGACCGTCCACCGAATTGATACCCCAGCAAAGTATTGTCCACATCCACGTTGTAGTCCATGCGGTTTGGCATCCAGACACCCGACACTGCCGAGTACTGGAAGTCTTCGTCAAACTCAAACCAGCGAGCTCCGTGGAGCAGTTCATAGTTGACCGGTGCACAACCCAATCCTGTGATGGTTCCTGCATTGATCAAGCGGCTCAATTCAACGTTATGAAACTGGTTGCTGCGCGTCACGATATGCGAATCAGCTTGATCATAAATCATCAAGGCGTCATCGCCCGTGGGCCCGTGAGTGATCTGCGACAGGCCGCCCAAAGCCGAATAGGGCATTCCAGCTATCGACGTCGATGCATCGTTGGGATACAAGCCCCAATATCGCGCCTCCCATCCGCGGCCATTGCAATTGCGACTCTGCAAAAATCCCTCGACACCACCCATGGCGTCACTGTCGGCCGAAGTCGAAAACAAATTGTCTCCCGCTCCGTTGGCGCTGAGACCCAGATCATCCTCGAAGTCTCGGAAGAAAACCAAACCGCCAATCCCACCTACCAAATTACGCTTATTGGTTGCCTGTTGAGAGGCGAAAAAGCTGGAGCCCGGCCCTGCAGTGTCGCAGTTGCTCCCACAGGCACTTGGATTACTTCCACGACCGAATAAACTCCAATTTTTAGTCCCGCATCCGTAGTTGACATTGCCGTTATGGCCACCGGCTCCATACCCACCCGACGGTGATGCATAGTTCATTCCACAGGGCTCCGATCCGGAATCGCACCCGCCCATGTTCGTTGCCTGGGGGGCGGACGAATAATTGGGTCCCGACGAATAGCTTGATGAAGACGGTGCAAGAATCGACGGCGCTGAGTAGTAGCCCGATCCATGGACACTGCTGGGAGATGGTTGATAGCCCGAAGGCGCCCTATCCTGAGGTGCCACACCGGGCTGATATCCTTGAGGTGCCGGCCCAGGAGGACCAAAATCGTGGGGTGCACCACCATTGCCTTGCGGAGCTTGAGGCGGATATTGCGAAGAAAAATGGGGAGACGATTGCGTTGTCGGCCCGACTTGATAGGGCTGGAAGCCCGATTGTGACCCACTAAAAAAATTAGGGTCCGTATTCCCTGAATTGCGACTCGGCGATCCATACAACGCAGGCTGGTTCCAGTCTTGAACGGCAGAGGAAGTTATCGTCACTGACGACGTCAACAACAGTGACAAGCTGAATAACCAAAAACGTTTCATCAGGAACTCCTAATTTGTCAGTGTTTTTCGCGTTGACTGTGTCGCCGATGCCTTTTCGGCGGAACGTTCCTTAACTTCGGTTCAGAAGTCACAACGGGAATAGCAGGATCGTCCCCGAGGATCATCACAACAACTATGGTTGTCATCGTCAGACCAATCGCTTCAATCGCACCAAAGCCTACAAGAAGATGCTGAAAATTGACCCGAATACACTGATAAATCGGATAACCGAAACATCTTTACATATTCATCATCAGCCTAACCGACCATGTTAAGAGATAGCGATTGTAGCGATTAGAATCTGAGGCGAAGGGAATCCCGCGCCAACGTTGGAGCGCAAGCCGGAGGCGTACGCATTCGCGCGATCATGCGCCTCGCGGCTGACGGAAAAACGAAGAATCTATTTCGAAACAATTTCGGGGGCATGTCCGACGGTTGCAGAAAGAGGCAGGGCTGCGGCGATCTAAATCAACTTCCCGCTTGAAAATAAACCTCTTCGTAAGGCTGTATCACAACAAAGCCGCTGCCGCGAAATTCGGTCTGAATCGATTCGCCGCTACCCCGCCCAAAAAAGGTCTTCAATGTCACATCCGTTTTGATTTGCGGTTGCAAATTGCCCGACCAGGCAACGGTAGCATTGGGATCGGTCGTCACAGGATTTTCCGGAGTCACCATCAACGTGATTGGGTCGTAATGCGTGGTGAAGGCGACCATGCCCGTGCCCTCTAAACGCACGTTAAACAGACCCCCTGCTAACATGGCGGACATTTTTTTCATCATTTTGATTTCGTACTTAATTGATGGCTCAAACGCTAACAAATCGTTGCCATTCACGAACAGTGTCTCTCCCATCAAATTTAGAATAGTGATCTTCTTGCCACTGTCGGCCAGATAAACTTGACCATACCCCTCAGCCTTCGTCAAACGGGCACCTTCTCCGGAAATGGATTTCTTCAATAGATTTCCAATGCCCTGTTCCAAAATCCCTTCCCTGACAAATTTTACATTCCCGCGATAAGAAACCATCGAACCCATTTTGGTCCAGACGGTGCCATTCAAGTTGACTTCGAGCAATCGCTCCGTTTCCAGCTCAAAGAGTCCTTGACCATGATCCTTCTGCACTGTTTTTTGAACAAAATCCTGAATCGTATATCGCGACATATCTGACTTCCTTTGCCTCAATTGAAACACAAACAACTATCCAACGGAAACTGATTCTCAAACCCGCGATTCTACCTGTCAACCAAGGCGCCGGCAAAAAAATCCGAAAGACATTGCATCGGCTCGCGATCCGCACATTCTATTTGGCTAACTTCTCGGACTAAGGATATGTCCTAAAATAATTTCCGCGTTTGGTTTGGCGGCAGCGATCCAAAGAAAGGCCTTTGCTGGTCTTTTAAGCCCAGCGAGATCATCGGTCCGATTTCGTATTCTTTTTTCAGCAACCCGAATTTAAGGCGAGCAAGGCGAACCAAGAATGTTGCTGGCACCCCTTCAGGGTGCAATCGCGGTGGGAACACTCTACCGGTGGTGTCGCTGCGCTCAACCACCGGCTAATAGCTGCTAACCCCTATCGGGGTAAATCGAGAAGTTCTTTCAGAAAAATTCCTGAGGAAAAGTCCCGAAACAAAACCCCACTTTTTCAAATTAGCCGGAACTTATTTCCGGACAATTACTAAGATTTCACAGAACAATCGCAATGGAGCAGTTAGAACTCGCGGCAGCTCCTAATCGAAGCCAACCCGTGTTAAGAAATAAACATGCATGGCAGCCTGCAAACTACGCGAGCTTACTCAAAGCTGACTGATACGATCTCGCTTGGCAAACAGCAAATATTCCACTACTAGCGAAACACCCAGAGCGGGCAGCAAGACGACCAAACTATAATGCTGCACCGTCTGAGCATAATCATTACCCGCTCCACTCAGCACAAGATAGCTAGTGTATGCAATATAAATCATGATGAACAAGAAACCATTGAGGCGAGTCACCGTTCTGCCGATCAAAAAGACCGGAATGCACACAGCGGATATAAAAATGACAAAGGGAAGATCAATTCGCATCGCGGCCGGAGCAAACGGTAACGGTTCACGTGATACAAACGCAGAGATTCCAATCACGCAGAGTACGTTAAATATATTGCTACCTACAACATTGCCAACTGCGATATCGCGTTCGCCTTTGAGCCCCGCCACAATGGATGTGATCAACTCCGGCAATGAAGTCCCAATGGCCACAATAGTCAAACCGATCACAAGTTCACTGACCCCAAACGCCTGTGCAACCTCCACAGCACCCGAGGTCAGTCCTTGTGCCCCCACTACCAACAAAACCAGCCCAACCACCAACAGCGCCAAAAAAATCAAAACATTGGCGACGTTCGTACGGACCTTGGGAGCACTCACGGCCAATTCGGTCTTTAGCTCCTCAGGAGCCATGCGGCTCGAGCGAATGAGCCAAGTCAGGTAAATCAGCAAAAACAAGAAGAGCAAACCGCCTTCGATTTGTGAAACCCGCCCGTCCCAACCGATGGGCACCAAAGCAACGGCAGATGCCAACATCCACCACAAGTCACGGCGAAACAAATCGGTCGAAACTGCAAGTGGCGTCACAACCGCTGCCAATCCTAACACGACCAAGAGGTTAAACGCATTGCTGCCCAACGCGTTGCCAATGGCGATGTCGCCACTGCCCATATACGAAGATTGGATGGAAACGGCTAATTCCGGCGCGCTGGTTCCAAACGAAACTACTGTCAAACCAATGATCAAGGGTGAAATCCGCGCGATGGCCGCCAAACCCGAGGCACCTCGGACCAGTAAGTCTCCTCCCAAAAGCACCGTGAGAAGCCCGCCCACAATTTTTAACGCGGCCCAACCGAGTTCCATAATTTTCTCACGCCATTAAAAGATCGATCCGCCGCAAAATCCGTTCGCGGACAGGCTGTAATTTATCAACACCTCAGGTAATTGCGTCGTCGTTTGCTCCGCAAA
>JBGSIY010000775.1:0-2784 GCA_041742275.1 Pirellulaceae bacterium
GTCGCTGCGCTGGCACGCGGAGAATGTTTAACGATGTTACCCTCTGGGGTAATCGGCGAGCGGCGATGGCGAGCAGGTATCGGCGGGATCCTCCTTGAAGCAGCTAGGTTGCAGTTGATGAAGTCGCAACCGATGTACTTGGCTCCTGTCTATTTGTCCTGGAACCATATCGATCGTGAGGTACTGATTCGGGCTACGGGCCTTTATTCTTTCGAGCAATTGTTGTCGGAAGCCAATCTTTCGGGCGCCGTTGATTTGAGTGCTTGGTTAGAAAAAAAATACGAGACTCAGACCTGGAAGTAAATCCAGCACCAGCGAAGACCTTGCATTAAAAAACCGCCCACGCTCGTATGTTTGAGCCGAGTCTTATGCAATCGCGGTTCTAGGGACGTGAAGTTCGGGGGCTCTGAAATCGTGTTCGGGTCAAACGAAGACAACGCGCCCTCTGCTGTGATAGGGTCGACCATTGCAATGGTAACCAACGAAGGGCCAATGCAGACGCTGACTGCCGATAGGGTTTTGACTTACTGATTCAAGTTCGTTGAATCTGAGGCGATGGCAACGGGAGTTCGATCGGCATTGTTATACATCTGCTGAAATGTTTTAACCTCGGGAGTGTCGAACTGAAAGAGTTCGTCAGCGTGCCGCGGTGAAATAACTTGGTAAAACAGCGTAGCTTCGATTTGCAAATTTCCTTTGGCGTTCACGGGAATCTCATACTGGATTCGATCCGTTCCCGCCGCGAAGTCAGGATCGCCGTCAGTGCCGTAAGACCGCGTCGCGGCGCCGTCAGGGTGTTCTGCGCTCCAGCCCAAGGGTAGGATTCGGTTGTCCTTCAAGAATGTGGCACCCCTGAGCAAAGTGAAGGTGGCGTTCTGTTTTGTGTCAGCCATGATCGCCTCGTAAATTTGAACTTGGGCGGAATCTTTGATAGTCGTGAAATGAGGCAGGACGGGCCCGCGAGCGCGTTCGCTGGGAAGTGGGTTGCCGTCGCCATCAATCAACTCACCGTCGTCATTAAACGTGCCGGAGCTAAAATGTTTTACTCCGGAAGAATCGGTGACCTCCAGCCGAACCCAAACGCGCCGACTGGGATAGGCCGTGGGTAGTTTGTGACCGCATTGGTTTTGAACTAGGAGATTGATGTCGAGGATTCCATCGTGGATGTCGGCTGATTCAATTTTGATGATAGCTGTTTGCTGTTTCAAAAAGCGATCGATCTGATCTAGGGCTGCATTGAAAGCAGCACGAGGGGCCGTGACTTGTAGTTCCTGTGCGTTATCCCGCAAGATACGGGTCATCAATCCATTGGCACCCACAAACGAGTGACGGCCAAACGGGGCGCGGGGCTTGAGAAACGGAAAGTCACGACCGCCGGGATTATGAGCCAACATGGTTGAAATGGGCTTGCCACCTTCATCCGTCGTCGGCATATGACAGTCTTGGCAACTTCTCGCTAATGGTCCAGCTGGGGAGGTTTCATTGTTGAATTGAGAATTGCGCCATTCGAGGTAGGGATTTTGTTCATGGAATTCACTGGAGGCGTGGCTGCCGTCGGGATGGGTGCTGTCGGTTATCACCGTGTGGCACGTTCCGCACAGAGATGATTGAAGAATATGCGGGCCCAATGTCGGCGTGTAATTGACGTTACGTTGCATGGGCATAGTGACGGGGTTGGCGTGCGGGCCGAACAATAGCGATTGGTTGTTGATTTGGAAATTGCCAGTAAACGAGGAGCGTTCGCCCAGTCTTTCATCGGTGATTTGATGGCAGACCGTGCAGGAGACACCGTCGAGGCCCAGAGCGGCCTGTGCGTTCTTTTTGTGGAGAAACGCTACCGTTTTGCCGGGGGGGCTCGGGGGCACGGGGGTTGCCATGGGGGCATGGCAGCGAGTGCAGACTTCCTCGAGGTGGGCCTGCTGGCTGGGCGTCGCCTGGATCTCGGCGGAAAGTACAGCGCGCCAATACGGATCGCGCGAAGAGTTGGCCATCATCGATGCCTGCCAGAGATCGAAAGGGGCAACCGGTCGACCTTGACTGTCACGCATCGCCCGGGCATTTTCCGAAGTGGAGTGACAGAGGGCGCAACGTTTTCCCTCGAGGAAGCGAATCTTGCCGGGAGAATCAGCAGTTGAAACAGGGGAAACGGTGCCGTCGGTTTGATCCGTTTGCTGGATGTCCGAGTTCGCGATTAATGTCGCATTGATTTCTGCGTCCCAAAACGAAGAGATGAGCAATACGCTACCGATGCCGACCGAGAGGCTCAAGACAAGGGCTGAGATGACGGTCAAGATTTTAAGCATATGATGTCTTTTAGGTGCCGATGACAAGTTGTTGGTTCGGGAAAATGTGTTTCAATTTTTTTGCATAAGTTCGTTTGAAGCTCGCCAAACTATTTTTCGATTGCTTTTTTTCCAGCAGTGATCGCTTGAAAAATAGCCGTAGTAATTCGGCCTGGGTCAGCGTTTTCGCAATGGGAGATGACTACGAGACCTTCCCGGCGATTGGGGTAGATGACTAATCTCGTTTTTGATTTTTCTTGACTGCCGTTGTGAGATATCCGTAGGCTTCGATCGGCACCATCGACGAAAAAACCAAGTCCCATGGTGGTTTCCGAGCCATCGGACGTTTTTTGTGGGACCCAAAATTGAGATTTCATTTCTGGAGTCATAATTTTGTTGTCCATTAGGGCAGCGGCGTAATGAGCCATGTCTTCCACGTTGGAGATGAATCCGCCGCCACCGAGTTTCCAGCTGACATCCGTGTTGGATGAGGGCACGATAT
>JBGSIY010000776.1:0-2421 GCA_041742275.1 Pirellulaceae bacterium
TGTATGCCAACATCCAATCCACAGTGACGATTTCCGAAAGCGAGACTCAAATCGGCGAATTGATCGGCATCGTGCAACAAATCCCCTCGGGAGCCAAGTACCGACTTCGCTTGTCTCGCAACGGTTCGGAAAATGCTTCCGTGGAAATCGCTAGCCGGGATTCGGACCAGTTCTTTCAGCCGATTCGTGGAATCCAACTAACGCCCCTGGAGCATGTTTACACTTCGAATTCGTGGGGAGATGCCCTCGCCTTGGGAGCCCGCCAGACTCGCGACGATCTGTTGCGGATCGGTAAGTTTTTACGGAACCTAGTGACGGGAAGAATGCCTGCCACCATGATTGGAGGCATTGGAACCATTGGTGCTGTGGCGACCATGGAGGCCAATGAGGGAACGTCGCGGTTATTATTGTTCTTGACCATGTTGTCGGCAAACTTGGCGATCATCAACTTGCTCCCCATTCCCGTCTTGGACGGAGGGCATTTGATGTTTCTTGCCTACGAAGGAATATTGCGACGTCCCGTGACTGAAAAAGTACAAATTGCGTTGTCGTACTTGGGGTTGTTCTTCATTTTAGGCTTAATGATTTTCGCCATCGCGATGGATGTGAGTCGTTTCGTGGAATGGTTTAGTTAAGTCGAAAGCGCCATGTCCGAAGAAGCTCCTGATCATGTGCGACACCGTCCACCGACGGCATTAGACCAGCCGCGCCCCGTAATCGTGGCTTGCCCTCAATTCAAAAGTGCCGTCAATCTCTCGCGGATCGTTAGGTTGGCGGGTTGCTGTGGGATACAGCATGTCATCGCTTGTGGTAACAACAAAATCGATCCGGCTGTGGCCCGCGACGCAGTGGATCAGATTCATATTGAGCGAAGGCGTTCGTTGACCAAGCGTCTGGAGGAGTTAAAGGCCGAGGGGTATCGCATGGTCGGGCTGGAACAGACGAAGCATTCCGTCAACCTGCATCAATATCAGTTTCCCCGTCAGATGGTTTTGGTTGTTGGTCATGAACGCATTGGGATTGATGCGAGTTCGCTTGCATTGATGGACGATGTCATTGAGATTCCGGTTTACGGGATGCCCTACAGTTACAATGTCGCCACTGCAACTACGATGGCGTTGTACGAGTACTGCAAGCAATATCCGTTGGGATAACATGGGCCCGTAAGGGTCGATTCATCAGTGACCCATCCTGGCTTCCCCCGAGGTGAACTCGGAGGGGAGCATGAAGGTGCGGGATGTGATCATGCACTTCCTCCAGCCCCGGCCGAGTTTATCTCGGTTGTGCGAAGGATTTACCACCAAGAGCGTGCAGGATGCACAACCGCCCCGACCGAGTTCATCTCGGTCGAGCGAAGGATTTACCACTAAGATGGACAGCCATTCCCTACCATACCTTCAACGCCTGGGGGAGTTCGACACCTAGTCGATCGAGGACTTGGCTTTTGACCAACTCGACTAATCGCAAGACATCGTGAGCCGTGGCGCCTGAGTGGGCGATAAAGTAATTGGCATTCCCCTCAAAAATTTCGACCTTGCCTACTTTCGTGCTGCGCAACCCGGCACGTTCAATCAGTTCACCTGCCGATTCACCCCCATGGTCCTTGAAGACATAAGCGGTGGGGAGATCGATTGACGGTTGGCGAGCGCGGCGAACGATCCAATTGCGTTGCATTTGCCGCGTCAGATTGTCGGGGGCATCGCGTTCAAATTCAAACTCTGCCTCGAGAATGGCGAGTTCATTGAGACTACTGGAGCGATAAGAAAAATTCAGGGCGTCTTGGTTTCGAACCAGGATTTCACAAGTTCGAGTCAACACCGTGGCTTGTGTGACCCAGCTACCAATATCGTTTCCGCCAGTTCCGGAATTGTTGTGCAGAGCTCCTCCAACGGTTCCGGGGATACCCACCAAATTTTCGGGACCTGAAAATCCTTCACGAGCACACGCGGCCACAAGATGAGTTAGCTTGACCCCTCCCCCGACAGTCAAACGATTGCCATCCATTTTTAATTGGCAGAACTCCGGTGCGTCCATGCGAATGACTAAGCCGTGGACGCCTTCGTCACGAATCAACAAATTGCTTCCGCCGCCCAAAACGCGAATGGGAATTTGTTCCTCCGTGAATCGCTTTACCAACTCGATCAACTCGGCGCGGTTTGTGGGTTCAGCGAAATATTCGGCCACGCCACCAATTTTCAACGAAGTGTACGGGGCTAACGGCTCATTTTCGCGAACGATATGTTCTAGACCGTCAATTATGGACATGATCAATCCTGTTCGATGCAATATTTTTTTAAAAACGTAGCTTAAGGTTTGCTGCCTCGAAGAGTGGGGCCTCGAAGAGTGAGAAGGAGCGATTGCTCCCGGGATCGCAAGCCAATTCTCCGTGATAGGCAATCGAGCTCCATCGTATAGAATTAT
>JBGSIY010000777.1:0-1613 GCA_041742275.1 Pirellulaceae bacterium
ACTTCAACTTCTTTTTTGCGCGGTGACAGCCTCCTCAGAGGGATTGTCCTGCGAGAATACTCGGCAAACTTTTTTTAAAAAGCGACCGAGACACAAATCTTTATTTTCGTTTCCACGAAACATTCTTGACAATTTTCAAATTCTGTTTGTCCCCCAAACTTCTTCAGACAATCGACTTCAATTTTGGTGATGCATGGCAAAAAAACGTTTTCGTTCTCGCGGCCCTAGCTCAGGCGGCGGTTCCAATCAGGGTTCGGGCGGTGGATCAAACAGTGGTAGATCAGACGGTGGTAGATCAGACGGTGGTAGCTCGAACAGTGGTGGATCGAATCAGGGAAGCGGGGGCGGTGGTCGACGTTCAGGTGGGGGACCAGCCCGCAGTGGCAGCAGACCGAACACGCGACGACGACCTGTGGATGCCAATCGCAACGGTGCCGCTCGACGTCGCTCAACTTACGATCGTGCGCCCGAAGAGGAAGTAGAAGACACAGGTGATATCGAACTGATTGAGGGTGTAGGTTTATTGGAAATGCACCCCAATGGTTACGGCTTCATGCGTAGCCCCGAGAATAATTATTCTCGCGAACGCTCGGATCCGTTTGTTCCAGGGACCATGATCGAGAAATTCGGTTTGCGTCCAGGCGTTGTCATTCGAGGAAAAATTCAACCGGCGCGACGGCAACAAGGCCCGCGGTTGCGCGAGATTATTGATGTCGATGGTATTGCACCGGACGAATATCACAACGTTAAAAACTTTGATCAATTGACGGCGGTGAACCCCGACTATTGGTACAAATTAGAAACGGGGCCCCAGCCATTGACGACACGCGTCATGGATTTATTCACACCGTTGGGCAAGGGGCAGCGGGCGCTGATCGTTGCTCCTCCGCGGAGTGGCAAAACCGTTTTGCTGCAACACATCAGTCACGGCATCGCAGAAAATCATCCCGACTCTAAGTTGATTGTTTTGCTGATCGATGAACGACCCGAAGAAGTAACGGACATGAAGCGGAATGTGCGGGGTGAAGTTGTCGCCAGTAGTTTGGATGAAGATGTGGAAAGCCACGTGCGGCTGTCCCAGTTGGTCATCGAACGCTGCAAACGTTTAGCCGAGATGGGCCAAGATGTATTTTTGTTGCTGGATTCCATTACACGTTTGGCGCGGGCTTTCAATAAATGGGTCGGCAACACGGGGCGAACCATGTCCGGGGGCGTGGACATCAAAGCCATGGATATTCCCAAGAAATTGTTTGCAACCGCTCGTTCGTTTGAGGAGGGTGGGTCGTTGACTATCGTCGGTACGGCACTGATCGATACCGGTAGTCGGATGGATGATCTGATTTTCCAAGAGTTCAAAGGCACCGGGAACATGGAACTTGTCCTCGATCGCAAGTTAGCCGACCGACGAGTGTGGCCAGCCATTGACATTTCCATGTCCGGAACCCGCCGCGAAGAACTGTTATTGGACCCTGACACGTTGCATGCCGTGACTATGTTGCGACGCACGTTGACTTCCATGCATCCCGTCGAGGCCATGGAGCAGCTGACAAAACAATTGGGGAGATTTCCCAAAAATACAGAGTTCCTCAAATTGATCAGCGGCAAGATGGCCA
>JBGSIY010000778.1:0-2557 GCA_041742275.1 Pirellulaceae bacterium
TCGTACGGTTCCTATTCCGGCGCGACGCCCAATGAAAAAATCACTTGGGATAAACTCACAGAAAAAACACCCATGTTTGTCATTGAATCCGACGCCACGATCGTCGCACCTTTGATCCTTTCGGCATTGCTCGAGTGCAAACGGTTCCCAAAAGAATCGGACAAGCTGATCGCAAAGCTTAGCAGATAAGCCGATAAGTCCACGAGTGGATTCCAAACATCGGCAAAGCAAAAGCGCCGCGATCCGATGGCGTTGTCGCAACGGAACACAGGGCGACTGGATCAATCATGCCTTTGGTATTGATCCACGGCGAAATAAGTTTCATGGCAATCTTCGTTTTGTTTTGAGAACCTATTCCAAAACGGATCGGACTCATCAGCCGAAACGCGATAGCGTCCGGTTCGACCGAATAAACCGGGGGCGAGTGCCCCACGGCTCATAGGTTCTGGGATAGGTTTTAAGTCGATCTTGTTATTGCACTCAACGAAAGATTACCACGAAAGATTGTCATTGAAGCCGCATTGAACGCCGCGAAAATGATCGCCTCTTAACGCAACATGATTTTTATTCCTTGACGAGAGCAGCCCCTCACAAGCGATGGGCATCTCGCTTGATCACTCGTTTTTTTTATCCATTGACGGCCCCTTGATGAAACTCGCGGAGAACTTCGGCCTAAAACACCACGCACCCGCGACGGACAACTCTTTTGAGTCTTTTCTTTTAATTGGAATATCTTTAACCCTATGTCGTTGAAACAACAAACCATTTCGAATCCGAAAATGAAAAACCTTTACTGGTGGCGTGGCGGCATCATTTACCAAATTTATCCGCGCAGTTTTTTCGACAGTAACGAGGACGGGATTGGCGATCTTCCAGGAATCACCCAACGCCTGAACTATGTGGCCAGTTTGGGGGTGGATGCCATTTGGCTTTCCCCCTTTTTTAAATCGCCCATGCGAGATTTCGGATATGACGTCTCCGACTATCGCGACGTCGATCCCATGTTTGGCACGCTGGAAGATTTTGACAATCTGATTCACACGGCTCACACTCTTGGATTGCGGGTGTTGATCGATCAAGTCGTGAGTCACACGTCCATAGACCATCCTTGGTTTCAAGCCAGCCGCCAAGATCAAACCAACGACAAGGCGGATTGGTATGTGTGGGCTGACCCCTCGCCGGATGGAACGCCGCCCAATAACTGGTTGTCGGTTTTTGGCGGTTCGGCTTGGGAGTGGGAACCCCAGCGAATGCAATTCTATTTGCACAATTTTTTGAGCAGTCAACCTGACCTGAATTTCCATAACCCCGATGTGGTCCATCAAGTATTGAGCGATATGAAATTTTGGCTAAACCGGGGTGTTGACGGTTTTCGGCTCGATACCGCCAACTTTTACTTTCATGACTCGCTGCTACGAAACAACCCACCCCGACTAAACAATGCTGTTAGCAACGATGTTTCCAATCGAGCCAACCTCTATACGCGTCAAGAACACATCTATGACAAATCCAGGCCGGAAAACATTGGCTTCCTGCAACAGATACGAAGTCTGCTAAACCAATATCCGGGAGCGACGTCCGTCGGCGAAATCGGTGCTGTCAATTCATTGGAGTTGATGGCCAACTACACGGGGGGTGACGATAAATTGCATATGGCTTATTCGTTTGATCTCCTGGCGGACCAATTTTCGGTCCAGGAAATCTTGCGCGTTCTGCAAGAGCTGGAAGCAAAAATCGGCGACGGTTGGCCGTGTTGGGCCATGAGCAACCACGATGTCAGTCGCGTGGCCACAAGATGGGGAGCCGGCAAAGACGATCGCTTCGTCAATGTTTGCTTGGCTTTGCTGCTGACACTCCGCGGCACCGTTTGTCTGTATCAAGGCGAGGAATTGGGTCTGCCGGAAGCCGATGTTCCCTACGAACACATCCAAGACCCCTACGGCATTCGATTCTGGCCAACATTCAAAGGCAGGGATGGTTGCCGGACTCCTATGCCATGGCTTGCCGATCAACCATCGGCTGGTTTCAGCCCGCGAGCGAGTTGGCTGCCGGTCGCTGAAACTCACTTGCCATTGGCTGTCGATCGACAAGAAGCCGATCCCAACTCGGCCCTGACCTTCTTACGTCAATTGCTCGCCTGGCGTAACAAAAATGCTGTCCTAAAAACCGGAGCGATTCACTTCTTCGACCTGGCTGACTACGCTGACCTCATTGGATTCCGTCGCGCAGATGCGACACAAGGCGATAACTATGTGGATCTGCTTTTTAATTTTGGGGATCAACACGTCAACGCGCTGTTGCCCTCGCAGGACAATGGCCAGATGCAGCCGAAGGCAACCGTTGAATTGCCGGCCTATTCCGCCTGGTATCGTTCCAGCGGCGACGACGCGTGGCAACGTCTTGTCTGAGCCAAGGCTCGATTTACCCCGGTAGGGGTTACTAGATATTAGCCGGTGGTTGAGCGCGGCGACTATCCCTCAGCAAATGTTCTGAAAGAATTTCTCCATTTACCCCGATAGGGGTTACCAGATATTAGCCGGTGGTTGAGCGCAGCGAC